>JBILWD010000009.1:0-24953 GCA_044370095.1 Opitutaceae bacterium
TGCGGTCGAACGTCGCACGCGCGGGCCGGTCGGGCCGCGAGACGGAGCGCTCCGCAATGCGGCCGGCGTCGGCGTACAGCGACTCCACGAGGTGCTCGTGGATGTCACCGGGGATGCCTTCGCGCAGGCGACGAGCCTGGGCGAGGATCTCCTCGACGGCGGGAGCCGGGGCGGGCGCGGGGGACGAAGGGTTCATCGGGCAGGCAGGGAGGATTCGCGGAGGACGCCTTCGGTGCCGCGGGCGGCGCGTTCCGCGAACGCGGAGAGCTCCCCGCGCCGGAGGGCCTCAGCCACCCGCTCGTCGCCCCCCAGCAGGCGCATCGCGATCCAGCGCGCGTTGGGGAGGCCGGGGTAGGCCTGTTCGATCCGCGTGGTCAGATCCGCGAGCGCCGACCGGATGGCGGGCGGTTCCTGGCTCAGGCGGTAACCAAAACCGCTGACCTTCCGCGCCGCCATCTCAGCGATCGCAGCGAGCAGCTCGGGCAGTCCGCGCCCGAAGCGGGCAGAAGTGGGAATCACCGGGACACCCAGGTCGCGCGCCAACTGGCGCTCGTCCACCTGGATGCCGTGGCGCTTCGCCTCGTCGACTAGGTTCAGGCAGACCACCGCCCGCTCCGTGATCTCCAGCACCTGTAGCACGAGGTTCAAGTTTCGCTCCAGGCGGGTCGCGTCCGCCACGACCACGGTGACGTCGGGGCGGCCGAAGAGGATGAAGTCGCGGGCGATCTCCTCATCGGGGCTGGTGGAAAGCAGCGAATACGTGCCCGGCAGATCCACCAACTGGAAGCGGCGGTCCGCATAGGCAAAACCGCCCTCGGCGCGGGCTACGGTCTTGCCCGGCCAGTTGCCGGTGTGCTGGCGGAGCCCGGTGAGAGCGTTGAAGACGGTGCTCTTCCCGGTGTTGGGGTTGCCCGCGAGAGCGACGACGTGGTCCCAGGGGCCAGGCTGCAGGCCCAGCTTGTGCAGCCGGGCCGCGCGGTAAACGTCACAGTCGGCGCAGGCCACGGCGGCCGGGGCGGGGTTTGGCGTCGTGCTCAAGGGGTACCTCCCGGCAAGGGGGTCACGCGCACATAGCGGGCCTGTTCGCGGCGCAGCGCCACGAGGCTGCCGCGGACCTGATAGGCGGTCGGGTCGCCCCCTGGACCAGTAAGCGCGCTCTCCACCAGCGAACCGGGCACAAAGCCGAGATCGAGCAACCGGCGGCGTTCGGCCCCACGGCAGGCGCCGGTCAGGCCGAGCAGACGGGCTCGGCCGCCGGCGGGCAACTCGTGCAGGAAGCGCTCCCCGCGAAGGGCGGCGGCGGTCACGCCGGGGAGGGGCTGCACCGAGAGCTGGCGCGCCATCCCGGGGCTGAGGGAGTATTCGGCGCCGTCCGCCCACAGGTGGACCTTCGCGTCATCGCGGGCGACGATGTAGGCGCGCATCCCGGGGCGCAGGCCGAGGCGGAGTAGGTGGGCATACACCGTCTCGGGCTCGTCTTCGATGTGATGGATCTGGAACGGCTGTTCCGGCGGGAACTCCATCAACGGGGCGCCGGTCTCGGCGGCCAAAGCATCGCCCGAGGCCGGAATCCGGTCCCCGTGTGGATCGTAGAGCGGGTGCCCCAGCTTGGCGGCAAGGGCGGCCGTCTCGGCGGGGGTCAGGCGGTGCTCCGCCCGCTCCGCCAGCCGGTGCCAGCGCGCCTCCGGTTCGCCGGTGCGCTCCGCGAGATAGCTTTCCCAGAGCCGGTGCGAACGTACCACGTGCAAGGCGATCTCGCGGCCGGCGGGCCGCAGCCGCAGCCGGGCACCTTCCACTCCGGCCAGCCCCCCGCGCTCTAACTCCGCCACGATCGCGGCGGCGGCGCCATCCCCCACCCGCAGGGCCCCCGCGAGGCTCAACAGCGAAGCCGCCGCGCCCTCCGCCTCGCACTTCAGCAGATGCTTCACGGCGTCCTCCCGCAGTTCCCGCTCCCGCCGCTCCCGCTGACGCTGCCACCACGCCAGCAGCCCCCAGCGCGGCCACACGATCAGCATCGCCAGGCCAAGGAGCAGAAGCGCCCACAGCGCGGGCTTCACGACCACCTCCCGAGGACGAACGGCAGTGGGTTGGCTGAAACCATAGCGGCGATCCAAAGCGTTTATTTTGATTTGTCAAAATCTATCCTTGGCAGGTTCAAATCCGCGTGCCTACGCTCGGCCTATGGCGACGATCGCGGTGGAGAACTACCTAAAGCACGCCCTGCTGCTGGCGGAGCGCTCCCCGGACGGCTTGGTCCCAATGGGGGAACTGGCGACCGCCCTCCAGGTGGTACCGGGGACGGCCACGACGATGGTCAAGGCCCTAGCGGACTCCGGCCTCGTCGTCCACGAGCCCCGGCGCGGGCTGCGCCTCACCACCGCGGGCCGCCGGGTCGCGCTCAATGTGCTGCGCAAGCACCGGCTGGTCGAAACCTTCCTCGTCAACGTGCTCAAGATGGACTGGGCGCAGGTGCACGCTGAGGCGGAGCAATTGGAGCACGCGATCTCGGATGCGGTGCTCGATCGGCTGGACGCGCTGCTCGGCTATCCGGCGACCGATCCGCACGGCGATCCCATTCCCAGCGTCGAAGGCACCCTGAACTCGGCCGTGTACGCTACCCTCGCCACCTGCCCCACGGAGGTCTCCCTGCGGGTGGTGCGGGTGACGGACCAGTCCGCCGATTTCCTGACCTTGGCGGAGGCGCACGGCCTGCGTCCGGGCGCGGTAGCCCAGGTCGTGGATCGCAACCTGCCCGCAGGGCTAGTCACCTTGCGGCGCCCCCGGGGCAAGCCCTTCGCGCTCAGCCTAGCCGCCGCGGGACGCATCTGGGTGGCTCCAGCCGAGGCCGGTTGAGCCGGTGAGCGATCACCACTCCCAATTGAAACGCAGGGTGTGAATCCAGTCAGGCGCCCTCCGGTTCAGCCCGCGCTGGATCTGGTAGTCCACTTCGAGGCCACCCCAAGGGCGGAGCAAGGCCCCGGCGCCCAGCGTGCCTTCGCGGGCGGACCAGGAGCCGGACTCCGCGTCCAAGGTGAGTTCCGCGTAGGCGGAAAGCAGCCGGAAGAGATCCCGGCGGACGAAGGCGGCGCCGCTCCAACGGTGGCGACGGCCGTCCGCGCTTGAGGCGGAGTCCCAATGCAGCTTCGCCCCCGTAATGATCCCCGCAGGCCCCTCGCTTGCCCACGGCAAAATGAGGCCGCCGTCGATCCGCTCGCTGCCGAGTCCGGCGGTCGAGGTGGGTAGGCGGACGTAAGGAATGAGCGCGAGCGCGGCCGACCCGGAATCTGTGCGCCAAAAGGTCCACTTCGTGCGAAAACTGACGTCCCCGAGACCCGCATCCGAGTCGCGGCGCCCGCCGAGCGTAACGGACTGGCGCAGGAACAGATCCACGCCCACCTGCAGGTCGAGCGAGCGGGTGAGACCGGTCGTGAGCAGGGTTGAGCCGACCGCAAGCGCGTCGACCGTCCCGCCGTCGGCCTCAGTGTGTCCCACGGTGAACCGCACTCCGTCGACCTCCAGCAGCACGCGGCCGGGCGCCACGGTATGGGGAGACTCCGTGACCTGGGCGTGCAGCGGGTGACTCGCTAGGCCGAGCGCGCAGGAAAGCAGCAGGGAGTACAGGGGGCGGCGCGTCATCGGGCGGGAACTTTCCGGCGACGAGTGCAGCCGGCGAGGAGAAAATGGGGCGGCGGTGAGCCACTTCCCCCTTGCGCGCGCGGCGGGGTGGGGGCCAGATTCCGCGCGATGTCGCAGGGTTTCGCCCGCCTCGTGTTTGCCTTCACGGCCCTCTTCTTCGGGGCGTTTTTTCTCTGGCCGGTGCTGCAGATCCTGAGGGGTGGCTTCGTGGATGCGGACGGGCGCTTCACGCTCGCCTACCTTGGGGCGATCCTGGCGGATCCGCACCACGTTGGGGCACTGGGGAACTCGCTGTTGTTGGCGGCCACCACCACCGGCCTCGCGCTGGGCCTCGCCCTCCCCTTGGCGTGGGTCAGCGACCGCTTCCTGTTTCCGGGTAAAGCGCTGCTGAGCGCGCTGATTTTGGTGCCGATGATTCTACCGCCGTTCGTCGGGGCGATCGGAATCAAGCAGATCTTCGGGCAGTACGGGGCGCTGAATTCCCTGCTTCAGGTGGTAGGCTGGCTGGAGCCCGGGGCAACGATCGATTGGTTTGCGCGCCACCAGTTCTGGGGGATCGCGGTGGTGCAGGCCTTGTCCCTCTACCCCATCATCTACCTGAACGCGGTCGCTGCGCTGGCGAATGTGGATCCCGCGATGGAGGAGGCGGCGCAGAATCTGGGCTGCACGGGCTTCCGGCGATTCCGGCGGATCACCCTACCGCTGATCCGCCCCGGCTTGTTCGCGGGGGGCACCATTGTATTCATCTGGGCGTTCACTGAACTGGGCACGCCGCTGGTGTTCGACTATGACCGCGTCACCAGCGTGCAAATTTATCATGGCCTGAAGGACATCGGGATGAATCCCCTGCCCTTCGCGCTGGTGGCGGTGATGTTGGTGGCGTCCGTGGGCCTCTATGCGCTGAGCAAGCTGCTGTTCGGCCGGACAAGCCATGCGATGATGGCCAAGGCCACCTCCTCCGGCGGCGCGCGCGTGCTCCCAGGGGGTCAGGCTTGGCTCTGCACCGCGCTGTACGCGGGCGTCACGTTCGTCGCGGTCTTGCCCCACCTCGGAGTGATTTTGGTGGCCTTCGCCGAGGATTGGTATGGGAGCGTGTTCCCGGCAAGTTACACGCTGGAGAACTTCGAGCTAGCGCTGGGCCACGACCTGACGGTTTCCGCGATCGCGAACAGCCTGCGCTTCGCGAGCATCTCCGCCGTGATCGACATCGTGCTGGGCGTGGCGATCGCCTACGTCGTGGTCCGCAGCCGGATCGCCGGCCGGCAGGTGCTCGACTTCCTCGCGATGCTGCCCCTCGCGGTGCCCGGGCTGGTGCTGGCCTTCGGCTACTTGGCGATGGCGCAGGACGGGCGTTTCTTCTCGTTTCTCAATCCGACGCGGGATCCGACGATCCTCTTGATCATCGCCTATTCGGTGCGCCGGCTGCCGTACGTGGTCCGCTCGGCGGCGGCCGGCTTCCAGCAGACGAGTGAAACGCTGGAGGAGGCGGCGCAGAACCTCGGTTGCCCGCCGCTGAAGGCGATGATTAAGGTGACCCTCCCGCTGATCGCCGCCAACCTGATCGCGGGCGGGCTGCTGGCTTTCGCCTTCGCGATGCTGGAGGTCAGCGACTCGCTGATCCTTGCGCAGAAACAGGCCTATTACCCCATTACCAAGGCAATCTTGGAACTCTTCCAGCTGCTGGGCGACGGGAAGTTCATCGCCAGCGCCCTCGGGGTCTGGGCGATGGTGTTCCTCGGGGTTACGATCACGGGGCTCTCCCTGCTCTTGGGGCGCCGCCTCGGCGCCCTGTTCCGCGTCTGACCTGCCCATGCCGGCCCTGTTGCTCGCCTCGCTGATCTGGGCCTGTTCGTTCGGGCTGATCAAGCGACACTTGGCCGGGGTGGATCCCGCTTGGGTAACCGCGGTCCGCCTCGGGCTGGCGACCCTCGTCTTCCTGCCTTTCGTGCGTCTCCGCGCCGTGGGTTGGGGTGGGGCCGCAGCCCTCGCCGGGATTGGCGCGCTCCAGTTCGGGGTGATGTACGTCCTGTACCTCGAAAGTTTCCGGCACCTGCGGGCGCACGAGGTCGCGCTGTTCACCCTAACCACGCCGCTGTTCGTGACGCTGCTGGCGGACCTGCGAGAGCGGCGTCTCCGCCCGTGGGCGCTGGGTGCGTCCCTGCTCGCGATCGCGGGCGCGGCCCTGCTGGTGCACCGGGCGGCGGATTTTGCGGTCACGTTGCGCGGGGTCCTGCTGGTCCAGGGGGCCAACCTAGCGTTCGCGGCCGGCCAGCTGGCCTATCGCGGTTGGAGCCGGGCCCGCCCCGCCCTACCGGACCACGCGGCGATGGGGTTGCTCTATTTCGGCGGAATGCTGCCCGCGCTGCTGCTGATCGTCCGCCAACCCGTCCCGCCGCGCCTCGACGGCGCGCAGCTGCTGACGGTGGCCTATCTGGGGCTCGTCGCCTCCGGGCTGGGCTTCTACCTTTGGAACGCGGGCGCCCGCCGGTGCGGCACGGGTACCCTCGCGGTAATGAACAACGCCAAAGTACCCCTCGGCGTGGCCGCCTCCCTGCTGCTTTTCGGGGAAAGCGCCGAAGCGGGGCCGCTGCTGCTGAGCCTGCTGGCTCTGGGCGCGGCGGTACTGCTCGCGGAACGGGGGCGCCAGGCGGCGCAGTGAGACTCCGGGGCGGGCTCCGGAGTGTCCTTAGCCCTTCGCGTAGAACGCGTTGATCTTGTCCGCCACGTCCCGGAAGCCGATGTCCTCGCTGTAGATCACCTTGTACTCCTCGATGGCGAGATCGGCCTTGCCCATCGCCTCGAAGCAGGCCCCCAGCTCGTAAATGACCTCCTTCTTGGCGTCGTCCATCGTCGTGAGCTCGTTCTTGGCTAGGGTGAGCTGGGTGACGGCGAGGTCGAAGAGGCGTTTCGCCTTGAAGCAGCGGCCGAGGCCGACGAGGGAGTTCACCCGGACGGCGGGCCCCTTCTGGGACTGCTGGAATTGGGCAATGGCGGCGTCCACTTGGCCGGACTCGAGCAACAGCCCGCCGAGCGCGAAACGGGCCGGGTAGTCGTTCGGGTAGCGCTCCACGTAACGCCGGGACTCGGTGAGCTTGAAGTCCGCCAGTTCCTTGCGGGCCGCCTCGAGTCGGGCCTGGGCGGCGGCATCCCCGGGGGCTGCGGCGACCGCGGCCTCGGCGGCCTTCGCGCGCTGCTCGATTACCGCGGTCGCCAGTTCGGATTCCTGCTTCTCGAGGGCGGCGTCGGCCCGGCCGGCCGGCTGCTCCCGCGCCTTGCGGACCCAGGCGAGGGACTCGTCGAGGTTGCCCATCTGCCGATAGGCCTGCGCCACGGTGCGGTAGTGGTTGAGATTGTTGGGCTCCTTGGCGACCCGCGCGAGGGCCTCCTCCAGCAGGCGGTTGCCCATCGAGTCGCCGGTCACGACCTTTGCCGCCTGCTCCAGCGAGACCGCCTGGGCCTCGTCGCGCAGCTTGTCTCGGAACGAGGCTTGGTCGTCCCACTTGTGCTTGCCGACCGTTTGGGCGACGGAGGCCTTGCGCATCAGGTTCTGGGCATCGGCATCGGCCGGTCGATCGCGGAGGATATCGTCGGCCACCTTGAGGGCCTCGGCGGGCTTGCCGGCGGCGAGCCAGGCTTCGGCCAGGGCGAGCAGGTTAGTGCGGTTGGCTGGTTCCTGTTCCCGGACGGCCTCCAGCGCGAAGGCCACCGTCTCCGGCAGGTTCAGGCCCTTGGCCGCCTCGGCGAGCAATTTGAGGGCGCCGACGCTGGTGGGATCCTTCTCCAGCAGACCCTCGGCCGCCTCCAGCATTTGGGCGGGTTCCTTCTTGGAAGCGGTCAGGAGCACCGGGGCTGCGGATAGTCCGGAGAGCGCGCGCCCGACGAAGCCACCGCCCTTGCCGCGATGCGCGCGAAGCTGGGCCACCCGGCGGAGCTTGCGGACCGGCAGGCACCCAGGCTGCATCCGCAGCACCTGCTCGGTGACCTCGACCACGTACTCGAGGTTGCCGCGATCCAGCGCGATCCGCGCGTTCTCGATCAGCTTCTGATGTCGGGGATCCAGGGAAGCGACGGGAATCTCGGGCATACGCTGAGAACCAAGGGCGCGGGATTCGCGGCGGTCAACGTCAGAGTCCGGCTCACACGCTGAGCGTCCGGAAGCTGTAACCTTTTCGGCCCTTAATCGTCCGCGGCGATTCCCTCGGCCCGCGCCGCCGCCGCCAGCTGCGTCAAGCCGGCGGCCACGTCCGCAGCTGACGGACCCTCCACTAGCAGACGCAGCAGGGGCTCCGTGCCCGAATAGCGGACGAGGACCCGGCCGCGCCCGGCGAGGCTGCCTTCGAGGGCCGTGATCGCCGCGGAGAGGCCGGGCAGGCTGGCCAGCGGCGGCCGCGCACGGACCCGGAGCGCTGCGGTCTGCTGCGGGAAACGCTCCCACTGAAGCCGCAGTTGGGAAAGGGGCTCACCGCGGCGACGCATCACGGCCAAGACCCGCAGGGCCGCGACCAGGCCATCGCCCGTCGGCGAGATATCCCCGCAGACGATGTGCCCGGAGGTCTCACCGCCGAGCGTGGCGCCCTCCGCCCGCATCCGCGCGATGACCTGCCGGTCCCCGGTCGCGGTCCGCAGGACCCGGCCGCCGCGGCGGGCGATGGCGGCATCGACCCCGAGATTGCTCTGCTCCGTGACCACGAGTGTGCGCCCCGGGAGCGCATCGTGGTCGAGCGCATCCAGGGCGAGCAGGGTGAGGAGATCATCCCCATCCAGCAGGGTTCCGACTTCATCGCAGAGGACGAGGCGGTCGCCGTCGCCATCGTGGGCCAGCCCGAGGCGCGCCCCGGCGGAGCAGACGGTCGCCCGCATCGTTCCCGGGTGCTCGCTGCCCATCCCGGCGTTGATGTTCGTACCGTCCGGCGCGATCCCGAGGGCGATCACCTCGGCGCCGAGTTGGCGGAGTACCGCGGGCGTCGTTTCCGCCGTGGCCCCGTGGGCACAATCCACGACCAGTCGCCACCCGGCGAGAGCACCGGCCGGCAGGAGCGTCGCCGCCCAGTCACGATAGGCCTGCGCCGCGGGATTTTCCGCCGGCGCGGGGGATGCGTACGGCTCGGGCGCGGCCGACAGGTGGTCCTCGATCGTAGCCTCATCGGCATCCGTGAGCTTCCGGCCACCGCGGGTGAAGAATTTGATCCCGTTGTCGCTGGCGGGGTTGTGGGAGGCCGTGAGTACGACCCCGAGCGCGGAGCCGCGGGTCTGGACCGCGCGGGCGACCGCCGGCGTGGGCAGGATACCCAAGGAAACGGGCCGCAGGCCTGCGGCGGAGATCCCGGCGGCGACCGCGGCCAGCAGGGATAGCCCGGAGGCCCGGGTATCGCGTCCGAGTAGCACTTCGCCGGACGCCTTGGCGGCGAGGGACCACGCGGCGGCGGACCAGCCGAGACGGAACGCGAAGGCCTCGTTCATCACGGGGCCGCCGTAGGGCCCGCGGACCCCGTCCGTGCCGAAGTAGCGCCGGCTCACCCGCGGAAGAATTCACGGACGGCGGCGAGCTTCCGGCGGACCGCGCCGCCCCGCAGCAGGTCCCGGGCTGGTTCCAGCCCGGCGCGCACGGCATCCACCCGGCCGGTGAGCCAGAGGCCCGTCGCGGCATTGAGCACGACCGTATCTTCCAGCCCTCGGGGCGCCTTGCCCTCCAACAAACTCTCCACCCGGGCGAGGTTCTCCGGGAGATCGCCGCCGGCGAGGTCCGCAAACGGCGCGGGCGCGAGGCCGAAGTCCGCCGCGCGCCAAGTGCCCGCCACCTCTCGACGCGTGCCCACGCCGCGGACAAGGTTGTCCGTGGCGGTCGTAAGCTCGTCGATGCCCCGGCCAGGCTCAATGGTGCCGTGCACGACCAAACCCGCGCGCGTACCGAGGGCGTCGAGCGCGCCGGCCAGCACCGGCACCAGCCCAGGGGAGAAAGTGCCGACGAGTGCGTGGGCCGGGCGCCCCGGGTTGATCAGGGGACCGAGAATGTTGAAGACAGTCCGCTGGCCTTGCTGCGCCAGCGCGCGGCGGACGGGAGCGATCAGGCGGAAGGCCGGATGGTAGGCGGGGGCGAAGAGGAAGGCGAAACCCAGTTCGCGCAGGGCGCCCTTCAGGCGCTCCTCCCCGGCCTCGATGTCCACCCCAAGGCCCGCCAGCAGGTCCGCGCTGCCGCAGCGGGAGGTGATGCCGCGGTTGCCGTGCTTAATTACGGGGACTCCTGCGGACGCCAGCACCAGCACCACCACGCTCGAGACGTTGAAGCCCCCGGAATGGTCCCCGCCGGTGCCGACGATGTCGATCGCCTGGCCGGACCATTCGCCGAGCACGGGATCCCGCGCCCGGTCGCGGAAAGCCCCCGCGAAGGCGGCCACCTCCGCGGGGGTCTCTCCGCGCCGCGCCAAGGCGGTGAGGAAGGCGCCCTTGTCGGCCTCCGTCTCCTCCGGGCCGGCGAGCGCGCCCGCGATCCGTTGCACTTCAGCCGCGGTCAATTCCCGCCCGGCGGCCACCTCTGGAGTCAGTTCAGCAAGCAGGGGCATAGAAGGCAGCGAACGCCCCCGCGCTGCGGCCGCCAACCAAATTCCGTCCGGCAAAACCCACTTGCCTCGCGCGACGGCCCCTGCGGAGGATGCCGGCTTCATGATCATCCGACCCAAGGTTCGCGGCTTCGTCTGCGTCACCGCTCACCCCGAAGGCTGCGCGGCGCACGTCCAGGAGTGGATCAACCACGTCAAGGCCAAGGGCCCCGTCGCCCGCGGGCCCAAGCGGGTGCTCGTGATCGGGGCCTCCACCGGCTATGGCCTCGCCTCGCGGATTACCGCGGCCTTCGGCTCTGGTGCCGCCACCGTGGGCGTGTTCTTCGAGCGGCCCTCCGAGGAGGGGCGCCCCGCCACCCCCGGCTGGTACAACACCCTTGCCTTCACGCGCGCCGCCCGCGCGGCGGGACTCAAGGCTTTCAACCTCAACGGCGATGCCTTTTCGGACGAGATCAAGCGCCAGACTCTGGACACGATCCGCGCCGAGCTCGGCCAGGTAGATCTCGTCGTCTATTCCCTCGCCTCCCCGCGCCGCACGCATCCCCGCACCGGAGTCGTCCACCGTTCGGTCCTCAAGCCGGTCGGCCAACCTTATACCAATCGGACAGTCGACACGGACAAGGGCCTCGTGAGCGACGTGACGATCGAGCCGGCGACGGAGGCGGAGATCGCCGATACGGTGGCGGTGATGGGCGGCGAGGATTGGGAACTCTGGATGAATGCCCTCGCGGAGGGCGGCCTGCTGGCCCCGGGGGCCCAATCGGTAGCCTATTCCTACATCGGGCCGGAGGTCACCTGGGCGATTTACAAGAACGGGACCATTGGGCTGGCGAAGAACGATCTCGAGCGCGCCGCTCGCAACATCGATTCCCACCTGAAGCTGAACGGCGGCGGCCGGGCCTTTGTTTCCGTGAACAAGGCGCTCGTGACCCAGGCCAGTTCCGCGATCCCGGTGGTGCCCCTGTACATCGCCATCCTGTACAAGGTGATGAAAGCGGCCGGCAGCCACGAGGGCTGCATCGAGCAAATGCAGCGGCTGTTCGCTACCGAGCTGTACGGGGAGCGTCCGCCCCGCTTTGACGAGGACGGGCGGGTGCGCGTCGACGACTGGGAGATGCGTCCGGAGATCCAGCGGGCCGTGCGCGAGATCTGGCCGCGGATCACCACGGAAAACCTGGCTCTGGAGACGGACATTGCCGGCTATCGCTCCGAGTTCCTGAAGCTGTTCGGCTTCGGCTTGCCCGGGATCAATTACGAGGCGGAGACCGAGCCGCACCACCCGATGATCTGAGGGCCGGCCCGTGCGCGCCGTGCTGCAGCGCGTCTCCGCGGCGCGCGTCACCGTGGGTGGCGAGGAGACCGGTGCGATCGCTGCTGGCCTGCTAATCCTGCTGGGCGTGGCGGCCGAGGACACCGAGGAGGACGCGAGTTGGCTGGTCGGGAGGATTCTGGCCTTGAGGGTGTTCCCGGACGAGGCGGGGCGACTGGACCGCAGCCTGGCCGACACCGGCGGCGGTTTGCTGGTGGTGAGCCAGTTCACCCTCTTGGCGAGTTTGCGGAAGGGAACCCGACCTTCCTTCCATCCCGCGGCCCGCCCGGAGGTCGCGCGGCCGCTGTACGAGCGCTTCTGCGCGTTGGCGACCGAAGGTCTGGGCCGGCCGGTGGCAACGGGCCGCTTCGGCGCCGAGATGGACGTATCCGCCGTGAATCACGGCCCCGTCACGCTCCTACTCGACTCGCGCCGACGCGACTGAGCTTGGGAACGGCATTCTCGTTTGCGTTGGGGAACCTCCCCTAGCGCCACCGGTCCAGATGGGAATATTTCCCCAGTCCAAGCCTCCGCCTGGGGCCCTAAATATTCCCAACCCAATCGTTGTCATAAGGTAGCAAAATCGAGACGCTTTGGCACGCCCCGTGCAAAGCTGGTAAACACACCACCATGCAAAC
This sequence comes from Opitutaceae bacterium, assembly GCA_044370095.1. Classification (GTDB taxonomy): domain Bacteria; phylum Verrucomicrobiota; class Verrucomicrobiia; order Opitutales; family Opitutaceae; genus ER46. The sequence continues at coordinate 12,141 of JBILWD010000009.1, forward strand.
CCCGTTCCCCCTCCCCCCCCAAGGCGCGGAACCGCTCTTCACCCGCGAACGCCGGCAACACCGGCTGCAGCGGTTTCTGGAAACGTTCGAGCGGACCGCGCTGCCGAGCCTGAACCTGCCGACCGAGTTGGCGTCCCTCCGCGGCCCGGTGACGACTGAGTTTCGCCCCTGCGACGAGCGCCCGGCCTGAATCCCAAGCGGGTGCCTAAGGCTCAGCCCGGCACCGTGAGGGGCCGACCGTTGTCCTTGGGTCCAAGCGCCAGCAGGAAGGGTGCAGCGCGTCGGGCCCAGTCCTCGGGCGGCGGGTATTCCCCGGCGCCTTCGCCCCAGCACGAGCGCAGGAGTTCCGTGTCGATCACGCCGGGATTGAGCGGGACCGCCGCCATCCCCGCGGGTAACTCGGTCGCCAGTGCGCGGGTGAGACCCTCGATCGCCCACTTGGACATACAGTAAGAGGCCACCTGCGGGGCGACGCTCCGCCCCCAGCCGGAGCTCAGGTTCACGATCACGCCGCGGCCCCGCGCAACCATCGCGGGCACAAAGTGCCGGATCACGTTCTGCACCCCGCGGAGGTTCGCGTCGACCAGGCGCGTAAACTCCCGGTCATCCTGTTCCCAGAGCGGCGCCAGTCGGTTGATGACCGCGGCGTTATTGATCAGCAGGTCCGGGGGCTGATCGTGCTCGAGCACCTTGGCGGCCCAGAGCGCCACCTTCGCATCGAGCCCAACATCGACGCAGGTGAAGTCGTGGGGCGCCCCGTGGGTCATCCGGAGGTCGAAGATGGCCCCACCCGTGCGGCCGCAGCCGATGACCGTGTGCCCTGCGGCGATGAACTCCCCGACGAGCGCCCGGCCGAGGCCTCGGGTGACTCCCGTAATGACAATCTTCATAGGCGGTTCCGCAGCGTGCGCCGAGCGGCGCCGGCGAGGCGAGCCGGAACCGGCAGTCCGCTGGGCAATGACGTTGCCAGCCGGGGTTCCACCCTGCTGGGCTCGCCGCGATGAAGCTCCCCGCCCCTCGCCTGCTCCTGCTCCCCTGGCTGCTGAGCGTGAGCGCCTTCGCCGGAACGCGGCCCAATGTCCTGCTACTGTGCGTTGACGACCTGAAGCCGAATCTCGGAGCCTACGGCGACCCTTGGGCGCGGACGCCGCACCTCGACCGGCTCGCCGGCCGCGGGATGCGCTTCGATCTCGCCTTCTGCAACCAGTCCGTCTGCTCCCCCTCGCGCAATAACCTGCTGCTGGGCTCCCGCTCGACCTCCCTCGGCATCTACGGCCTCGCGCAGAACTTCCGCCAGGCGGTCCCGGGCGCGGTGACGCTCACTCAGCACTTCATGAAGCACGGCTGGCGAGCCGAAGCCGTGGGTAAAATCCTCCATACCGGTCACGGCAACCGCGACGATGCCGCCTCGTGGAGCGTGCCCACCGTGGTGGAGAAGGTGGTCGAGTACCTTGACCCGGCGAATTCGGCCAATGGCCAACTCACCCGCGAGGAAGCCTATTTCACCAACCAACGATTGGGGGAAATCCGCGCGCTGCCCCGCGGCGCCGCCTGGGAACGGCTCGAGGTCCCCGATTCGGCCTACGCCGATGGGCGGATCGCCGACGAGGGCATCCGCCGCCTCCAGGCCGCCGCGGTCCGGAAGGACACGCCCTTCTTCTTGGCCCTCGGCTTCGTGAAGCCGCACCTCCCTTTCACGGCTCCCAGCCGCTATTGGGACCTCCACGATCCGGCGCGGCTGCCCCTCCCGGAGTTCACCGCCGATCCGGTGGGGGCCCCTGCTTACGCCGGTAAGGTCGGCGGAGAGATCGTGAACTACAGTCCGCTTGAGGTGGAGAACCTGCGCGGCGAGGCGCTACAACGGACCCTGATCCACGCCTACTATGCCTGCGTGAGCTACGTGGATGCCCAGATCGGGCGCGTACTCGCGGAGTTGGAACGGCTGGATTTGGCCCGTAACACCGTCGTTGTCCTCTGGGGAGACCACGGCTGGCATCTGGGCGACCACGGTTATTGGACTAAGCATACGAATTACGAGCAGGCGAACCGCATCCCGCTCGTCATTGTCGCCCCCGGCGTTACCCGACCCGGCACTTTCACCCGCCAGCCGGCAGAGACCGTGGATGTATTTCCGACCCTCGCTGAACTCGCGGGCCTGCCCCGTCCGGACGGACCCCAGCCGATCGACGGCGTGAGCCTAGTCCCAGTGTTGCGAGATCCGGCCGCGCGCGTCCGCGACCACGCCTATCACTGTTACCCCCGCGACGGACGGATGGGGCGGGCGATTCGCACCGAGCAACACCGGCTCGTGGAATGGAAGCGCCCGGGCGCCGCGCCCGAGAGCGCGGAGTTCGAATTGTACGACTACGCAGCGGATCCCGCGGAGCGGCGCAATCTCGCGGCGGCGCAACCCGAGGTCGTGGCGCGGCTGCGCGAGATCCTCGCGCGTCACCCCGAGGCGCGACCTTCGCTCGCCGCCCCGGGCGGCAAGAAAGCCAAGTGACGGCGGCGCTGGGGTCAGCCCCAGGCGAAGAGCTGTTGCAGCACGATCTCGAGATCCTTGCCCGCCTTCCAGCCGCCGCGCCACGGCACCGCAAGGATGCGACTGCGCTGTTGGCGACCAATCGCGGGATCGACATCTAGGAAGGAAGGTTGGTTCACGGGTAGCCCCGCGGTCTCCGCGGCGGTCAGCGGGGTCCAGGTAAACGGCAATCCGGTCCAGTGGCACTGGATTTCCCAGCCGGCCACGGGCCCGAGGGGCAGCGGCTGACGGACCAGAGCCGAGTACCGCTCGATAAAATCAGGCCGGCGGAACGAGGCCACCCGGAAGCGCACGGCGGCAGGCAGACGCGCCAGAAAGTCGCGCGGTTCAGCCACCTTGCCTTCCCGCCACTCCTCGAAGAACCGCACCGGGTCCACCCCGAGCAGGTTCATCCCGTTCCACATCCCGTGCTCATTGCGCCCGCCGAGGCGACGGCGCAGGTACCAGGCGTCAAAGTCCCGCGTCACCGCCAGCCCGATCTCGAAATGCAAGTGGGCCCGGGACGGCGGGATGCGGTAGCCACCGGAGCTATGCCCCATTACGCCTAGTGTCTGCCCCGCGCGCACCGTGGCGCCGGGCCGCACCTCCGGGGCGATCCGCGCGAGGTGGGCGTAGAGGGTGTAAACCGCCGGCTGCCGCGTCGGATGCTCCAGCACCACGTAGCGGCCGTAGCCACTGTTACCGGCGCTGGCGCTGACGTGCCGGACGACGCCCGCCATCGCGGCGAAGACCGGATCGGTGGCGTTGCCCTGCCGGTCGCGGCCCACGGGCTGGATGTCGATGCCCTCGTGAAACCGGCTGCCGCCGCTCCTGACCCCGCCGAAGCCCCCGGTGGCTGGGTCCCCGGATCCGGCGTGCTGCAGCCACTCGGCCGGCGGACGGCGCTCCCGCCAGCCCGGATGCGGCGTGGGCCAGACCAGTTCGAACCCCGGCCGGGCCGGCGCGGAGGCCCCGCGAACGCCCGCGAGGGCCATCAATCCACCCAGGAAAGCCCTGCGCCTCATCCCTTCCTCCGCAGTTCCCGCTGCAGGTGTTCGGTGGTGCGCCGCAGCTTCTCCACGAGGCCCGGCAGCGCCTCGTCGTCCACCTCCACGAAACAGTAAATGATCCCGTCCGCGATCGGCCCATCGATCCGGCGCACGCCGCTGGCAACCCCGTCGAGGAACAGGACGAGGCGCCGCCCTTGGTTCGAACCCGTCATCCGGTATAGGTCGCGCGCGGCGGACGGGGAGACTTGGAACATCAGGCAGCGACCCAAATCCACCTGGACCAGTTCCACGTTGATGAGGTCTCCCTCGGTGACCACCGGCTGGGGATTGAGCCCCAACCGAACCCCGCTGCGCGGCAGCGTCGCGGGTACTCCCTGGCCCTGCTGGTTCTCGAGATGAAAGCGCGCCGTCAACCGCGCCTCGGCCGGCAGCGGCGGGGTCGAGGCGCAGCCGCCGAGGGCCAACGCCAGGGCGAGGAGAAGCAGTAAGGCCCGCGGCATTAGGCGGGCACTCCGGGTTCGAGGGCGGCGATAATCCGCACGGCGAGGGCGTCCGCCAGCAGGCGTCCCCGGGGGGTGAGGCGAAGCGTGTCGGCGGACCGCTGCAACATCCCTTCAGCCTCCAAGGTCGCCAGCTCCGCGTCGAGCGCCAACCACGGTAGCTCGGGGACCCGGCTCCGCCAAGGTGCGAGATCCACCCCGGCGTTCATCCGGAGCCCAAAGATGACGGCATCCTCCGCCAGCAGCGCCGGCGTGAGCCGGGTGCGTTCGCCAGTCAGGCGCTCCCCTTGATCTAGGGCGGTCAGCCACGCCTCCAGATCGGCGATGTTGCTGCCGCGCCACTCGCCCTGTTGGGAGGCGGCCGAGGGGCCGAGTCCGATCCACTGTCCCATCCGCCAGGTCGCCACGTTGTGGGCGCAGGCGTGGCCGGGCCGGGCAAAGTTCGAGACCTCGTATTGGGCGTAGCCAGCTTCCGCCAGCTGAGCCCAGGTGTCCTCGTACAATCGGGCCTCGAACTCCGGATCCAAGCGCACTCGCCCTTGAGACAGCTTCAGCCACAGGCGGGTGTCTTCCTCGAACGTGAGACAATAGGTCGAAAGATGGTCGGGGCCAAGCTCGACGGCGCGCCGCACGTCCGCCGCCCACTCCTCGGCCGTCTGCCCGGGCAGGGCGAACATCAGGTCGAGGTTCACGCTCGCGAAGCCTGCCCCGTGGATCCACTCCCAGGCTCGTTCGATCTGCGCGAGCGAGTGTCGGCGGCCCAGGGCCTCGAGCAAGGCGGGCTGGAAGCTCTGGACCCCGAGGGAAATCCGCGTCACGCCGCCCTCCCGCAGGACGGCGAGCCGATCGGGGCTCACCGACCCCGGCGCGAGTTCGATGCTCCATTCGCGGGGAGCTCTACCGCAACGGGCGCGGATCACCTCCAGCAACCGGGCGAGGTCGCGGGGGGCCAGCAATCCGGGGGTGCCCCCGCCAATGAAGACGGTGTCGATACGGGCCGGCGTGGGCACCAGTTCCGCCTCCCGGGCCACGCCCGCTAGGTAGCGGCGGATCTGCCCCGCCTCCGGCTGTTCCTGGTAGAAGGCACAGAAGTCGCAGGTGGACGCACAGAACGGGACGTGCACGTAGAGCCCCGTGGCTCGCTCCGGCGATGGCCACTCGGCGGTCGGGAACCTAACCTGGTCCTGCCCTGTCGATGACCCGTTCATGGCTTGCCATTGAAGCCGCCTCTTCCCACCACTCATAGGAAAAAATGCACTCCCTCGTCCGCCCCGTCGCGACCAAGATCCTTGCCTGGCTGGCCTGCGCCGCCGGTCTAGCGCTCCTCAGCGGGTGCGACGCGGTGACGCTCACGGACCTCACGCCCAAATCGATGGCGGAGAACCCGTCACAAATTTACACTTTCAGCCTCCGCATCGCGAAGCGCACCAGCACCGTCGTCGGGCTGACGCCGAACATCGTGGTCGATGGGAAGAACTTCGAGATGAAGCCCAGCCCGCTCGGCGGCGGCCTGCACGAGTTCGAATACCAGCTGCCCGCCGGCCGCGACCGCTTGGCGTATTATTTCCTCGTGACCTACAACGTGGAGGGCAACGGCGTCCTCACCCCCCGCGAGGCTTACACGCAGGTCGAGACCGTGCAGATCGTGCGCCGTTACGTGCTTTCACTGGAGGTCAACCGCGGCCCGGTCGGAGCCCGGATCAGCGTGGTCGGCCGCGGCTTCACCCCGCAGGACGCAATCCAGTTCAACGGTTCGCCCGCCCGCACCGCCTTCGAGTCGCCCAACTCCATCAGTTTCTTTGTCCCGGCCCTTGAAGCTAACCGCAACTATCAGGTCGCGGTGGCTAGTGCTGCCGGCACCTCGCCGGTAGGGACCTTCCGGATCGACCCAAGCAGCATCACGGTCTCCCCCTCCGCCCTCACCCTGCGCACCGGCGAGCGCGCCAGCCTGAGCTTCGCGCTGCCCAATCCCGCTCCTGCCGGCGGCACCCTCCTCGATGTCGCCACCGACGTGCCCGAGAGTGTGATTATGCCCGAGGTGATGGTGCCGCAGGGCCAGACGCAGGTCACCGTGAACGTCGAGGGCGGTAAGCCGGGGTCCGGCAAGCTCTACCTCAAGGGCTACGGCTCGGGTGAAGTGACCGTGCCCGTGACGGTTAGTCCCCGTTGACCGGCCGCGGCTCCAAGGCGATGACCACCGGCCGGTGGTCGCTCGCCTGCCGCACGTCGGGTCCATCTAAAACCTCTCCCGGCCCCGCAATCCACGGGGCGGTGGCGGGAGAGTACAGGATTAGGTCCACGCGAGTGTAGGTTTCACCACGACGGTAATGATGCGTCCACGAGTCGCCCCGGTCATCGGTGGCGGGCGCGAGGCGGAGCAACTCGGTGCGGCCGCGCCGCCGGAGGGTCTGCACGGCGGGCCCGGCCGGGACCTCGTTGCAGTCGCCCAACAGGAGGAAACGGGCGCCCCGGGGATCGGGGAAGCGCTCCCGCAAGCGGTCCCGCACCGCTCCGGCCTCCGCCCGCCGGAGCGCGTCCGCCCGCGGATCGCGCAGGTCGTCGGACAAGGGGCTCTTCAGGTGCAGGACGACGAGGGTGATCTCGCCGCCCGGGGTGGCGAGGGTCGCTTCCAACAGCCCCCGGCGCAGGCGCGTCGGTTGGCCTAGGTAGGGAAACTCGAGGTCGAGGTGGGTTTGCACTGCGTGGAGGGGACGGCGCGACAGCAGGGCGTTGCGGCGAGGTTCGCCGTCCCCGGCGATGGCGCGATACGGGTAATGCAGGCCTTCCCGCGCCAGGTCTCGCGCCAGTTCCTCCAGGTAGGCGGGCGGACCCATTTCTTGAAGGGCCAGCACATCGGCGTCGAGACGGTGCAATGCTGCCCGTAGGGCGGCCTTTTCGGCCTCCGGCTTGGGGTAATCGGAGCGGTAGCCCGCGGCGGTCACGCGGCCGGTCGGCCCGTAGTTGGCGACGTTCCACGTCGCGATCCGCAGGGTATCCCCGGCCAACTCGGCCGCGGACAACAACAGGGAGAGGATCGCGGCCGTCCGACCGCGACCAGTCCGGGGAGCCTGCCTCGAGTTCACCCCTTGGCGGGTGCCGCCAGCAGCGCCCGCTCCCGCTCCACCAGCGCGGGGTGCGAGTAGTGAAACCCGCTGTACCAAGGGTGCGGGGTGAGATTGGTGAGGTTTTTCTGCGCCAGTTTCCGGAGCGCGGCAATCATCGGAGCCGGGCCGCCGATGGCGTCCCGCGCGAAGGCATCCGCCTCGTACTCGTGGCGGCGTGACAGCAGGTTGCTGAGCGGGGAAAACCAGAAGGTGACGGCGCCGCTCAGCAGGCCGAAGAGCAGGAACGAGGGGGCGAGCTGGGCGGGCGGGAACCCGAAGGCAGGATTGAACCAGGAGCTGTTCGCCAACCAGGCGATGGCCCCAAAGGCCGCGAGCATCATCAGGGCGGAGACCGCGATCAGCTTCGGGATATGTCCCCGGCGATAATGGCCGATCTCGTGGGCCAGCACGGCTTCCAGTTCTTCTGGGGTCAACTGGGCGACGAGGGTATCGAACAGCACGATGCGGCGGAAGCGGCCGAAGCCCGTGAAGTACGCGTTCGAGTGGCCGGAGCGCTTAGAGCCGTCGATCACCTCGATTGCCCGCGCGTGGAAGCCCGTGCGGTCGCCGAGCGCCAGCAGGCGGTCCCGCAACGGCCCTTCCGGCAACGGGGTGAGCTTGTTGAAGAGCGGGAGAATGAGCTTGGGATAGAGGATGAGCATCAGCAGTTGGAACCCGAAGAGGAGGGCGAAGCCCCAGAGCCACCACGCAGCGCCAACCCAGCGCACCAGCGAGAGCAGCGCCCACAGCAGCGGGAAACCCAGCAGGAACATCAGCGCCGTGCCCTTCAACTTGTCCGTCACCCACAATCGCGGGGTCGACTGGTTGAAGCCGAAGCGCTGCTCGAGCCGGAACTGTTCCCACCATTCGAACGGGAGGGAGGGGATCGCCAGCAGCACGCCCGCCAGCAAAACAAACAGGGCGTGGTTCCAGGTAGAGTCCGGCCCGCCCCAAACCGCCGCTTCATTGAACAGCAGGGGCAGGATCCCACTGAGCAGGGCGAGGGCCAACACCAAGGTATCGAACACCTCCGCCAGCACCCCAAAGCGGGAGCGGGCCAGGGTGTAATCCACTGCCCGACGGTAGGTGGCGGCGTCCATCGTGGCCGCCACGGCCGGCGGGGCGCTCGCGGCGTGCCGGCGCACCTCCGCGCGATTGAGAGCGGATAGCACGAGGGAGGCGGCGAGGCGAAGGGCGAGCAGACCGAGGGCGATCCAGAGGACGGGAACCATCGGACCACCAGAAGCAATGGCGCCCACGTCGCGAGCCGAAAGATGATTTGAAATGCCGCGCGCCGCGCCCATCGTGCCGCCGTGGAAAGCTCTTCCGTGCAACCTTCGTTCGAGGAAGCCCTCAACCGGCTCGAGGCCATCGTGGAGTCGATGGAGGCGGGCGACGTCCCCCTCGCCGACCTAATCGCGCGCTTCGAGCAGGGGACGCAACTGCTGAAGGTATGCGAGGGGCGGCTGCAGGAGGCCGAACTCCGCATCGAGCAGCTCCGCCGGCAAAAAGACGGCAGCCTGGCGACCGAACGCTTTGAACCCACCCGCGAGGCCTGAGCCGATGCCCCACCGCACTTCCGCCTCCCCCGCTCCCGCCGGCCCGCGCCTGCTCGACGGGATTCAAGGTCCCGCCGACGTCAAGGCCCTCGCCCCCGCTCAACTGCCCCAACTGGCGCAGGAGATCCGCGAGGAACTGATCAGCGTCACCTCCCGCAACGGCGGCCACATCGGCCCCAACCTTGGCGTGGTGGAGCTCTCGATCGCCCTGCACCGGATCTTCGAGACTCCGCGCGACCAGTTTGTCTTCGACGTGGCCCACCAGGGCTACGTGCACAAGCTGCTGACCGGGCGAGGCGGCGACTTCTTCCGGCGTTTGCGCCAGTCCGGGGGAGCCAGCGGGTTTCTTACCCGCGGGGAAAGCCCGCACGATGCCTTTGGCGCCGGCCACGCCGGTACCGCCCTCTCCGCCGCCCTCGGGATGGCGACCGCCCGCGACCTGCGGGGTAGCGCCGAGCACGTGGTGGCCATCTGCGGCGACGCCGCCTTCACCTGCGGCGTCACCCTCGAGGCCCTCAACAACGTCGTCAGCGCGACGCAGCGGCTGATCGTGATCCTCAACGACAACGAGTGGTCGATCGCCCGCAACGTCGGCGCCATCTCCCACTACCTGAACCGGCTCAGCACAAACCCCACCTATAATCGGATCCACCACGACGTGGAGGCCTTCTTCAAGAGCTTCCCGGCGGGCGTGGAGATGAATCGAGTCTATACCAAGTGGAAGCGGGAGACGAAGGACTTCTTCGTGGAGTCCTCGCTCTTCGAGAAGTTCGGCCTGCGCTACCTCGGTCCGGTAGACGGCCACGATCTTGAGGCCCTCGCCAAGAACCTAGAGTTCGCCAAGCACTGCGACGTGCCGGTGCTGGTCCACGTCCTGACCAAGAAGGGTCGTGGCCTGCCCGCGGCGGTAGCGCATCCGGAGCGTTTCCACGGAGCGGCGCCGTTCGACCCCCTGACCGGTGAGGGCCGTAAGGCGGCCACCGGTACCCCGCCCAATTACCAGGACGTGCTCGGGCAGGCCCTCACTCGCTTCGCTCAAGCGGACCGGAACGTCGTCGGCATCACCGCCGCGATGCCCAGCGGCACCGGCTTGTCGCAACTGGCCGCCACCGTGCCAAAGCAGTTTTTCGATGTCGGGATCGCCGAGGAGCACGCCGTGCTCTTCGCCGCCGGCCTCGCCACCAAGGGCATCCGCCCGGTCTGCGCCATCTATTCGACCTTCCTCCAGCGCGCGTACGACCAGGTGATCCACGACGTCGCCCTGCAGAACCTGCCGGTCACCTTCTGTATGGATCGCGCCGGGCTCTCCCCGGCCGACGGTCCCACCCATCACGGCCTATTCGACCTGGCGTACCTGCGCTGCGTGCCGAACCTGACGATCATGCAGCCGAAGGACGAGGACGAGCTCGTCGATATGCTGCACACGGGCCTCCAGTTGCCTGGGCCCTCCTGCCTGCGCTACCCGCGCGGGGCCGGTACGGGCAAGCCGATCAAGCCGACGCCCGCATTGCTGCCGGTCGGCCAGGCCGAAGTCCTGCGGGAGGGCTCCAATATTATGATCTGGGCGCTGGGCTCGATGGTCCCGGACGCCCTCGCCCTCGCCGACCGTTTGGCGACGGAGGAGAACCTCTCCGTGGGCGTGGTCAACGCGCGCTTCGTGAAGCCGCTCGACCGCACCCTGTTGCTGAGCCACGCCGCGTGCATCCCGCTGCTGGTGACCCTCGAGGATCACGTGCTCGCCGGCGGCTTTGGCAGCGCGGTACTCGAGGTGGTGCAGGAGGGCGACTGCCCCTGTGCCGTGGAACGCTTGGGTTGGCCCGATCGCTTCGTCGAACACGGATCGAACGTGGAGGTACTCCGCGCCGCGCACGGCCTGGCTCCAGCGGACCTGCACCGGCGCGTGCTCGCGCGTTGGGGCAGCCTGCAGGCCGAGCGCATCGCCGCGGACCTTTAGGACGCAAGCGGCCCCCGTCGGCCTAGTCTGGGGATGATGCCTCCGCGCTGACCGCCCCATCCCGGGCGGCCCAACGCGGTCCCGGGAAGTCATTCCGAGGGCGTCCCCGCAGGCGTATCCCTTGCCTTCGTTGTGCCTACAGTGTGCTTACAGTGTGCCTTCAGTCTAATCGAGTTCGAATCCGCCGGCGGAACCCCTCGGATCCGGTCGGCGAAGACCAAAAAAAAGCCGCCCCTTGAAAGGGGCGGCTGGAAAGGAAACTGAAACTGGTCCGCTTACTTCTTGGCCTTGGCGATGTCGCCGGCTCCACCGCACTTGGTGCAGTTCTTGCCATCCTTGGCGGCGTCGACGCAGCACTTGTGGGCGCAGGCCTTGCCGTCCTTAGCGGCGGCCGCGCAGCACTTGCCGGGCTTGCTCTCGGCCGCGCCCGCGAAGGCGAGACCGGAAGCGAAGGCGGAGATGACGAGGAGGGAAACGAGCTTCTTCATTTTTTAATTTTGGGGTTAAGGTTAACCTTCGGGTGGAAATTGGTGCGGGCGGCGGGAGTCGAACCCGCCTCTCAGGCTTGGGAAGCCCACATAATAGCCGATATACTACGCCCGCGAGGGCACGGAAAGGAGTAGGTGCGGATCGACCGGGCGCAAGCGTAAATCCAAGGCAGCGTAGGATTACCGATAACCCTTCCGGCCTTCCAAGGCGCTCCGGAGGGTGACGGCATCCGCATAGAGAACCCCACCGCCGCTGGGCAGGCCGAAGCCAATCCGGGAAGTCCGCACCTCCCGGTCAGCCGGCAGGTGCTCAGTCAGGTAATGGCAGGTGGCCTCGCCCTCGACGTCGTTCGGGAGCGCCAAAATGAGCTCGGTGACCTCCCCGGAACGCACCCGCTCCAGCAGTGGCGCGAGGTGCAGCTGTTCCGGGCCCACCCCCTGAATGGGCGAAAGCTTCCCGTGTAGGACGTGGTAGCGGCCCCGGAACGCCCCGCTGCGCTCGATCGCCACCAGGTCGGGCACGTGCTCCACCACGCAAACTACGCCAGCATCCCGCCGCTCATCCGAGCAGATCGCGCAGAGCGGCCCTTCCGCGAGGTTGCCGCAACGCTCGCACCGGCGCACCGCAGCTGCGGCGGCCGCCAATGCCGCGACCAGTTCCGGCAAACGAGCAGGCTTCTCGACCAGCAGGTGCAGCGCGATGCGCTCGGCCGAGCGATAGCCTAACCCCGGCAGCTGTTTGAGCTGCTGCTGGAGGCGTTCGAAGGCCGGACTCATCGCCGCGGATGACCGAGGCTGCGCACAGCCGGCCTAGAACAGCCCCGGCATCTGGAAGGAGCCGGTGACCTTCTGCATCTCGGCCTCGTGGTAGTCCTTCGCCTGCTTGGCCGCATCCTGCACCGCTGCTAACACCGTGTCCCCCACGAGCTTGGCATCCTCCTTGAGAAACTCCGGATCCAACGTCAGCGCCACAAAGCGGCCACTGCCCGTCACTTTGACCTTCACGGCCCCGCCGCCACTCGAGACGTCGATCTCCTTCGCGTCCAGCTGGGCCTGCAGCGCCTCGATGCCGCGCTTCATTTTCTCCGCCTGTTTCACGAGTTTGCCGAGTCCAGCCATAGGAAAGGTAAGATTGTCCCCGGAAGTGACCCGGGCGATTCGCTCAAGGCGATACAAAACCGGCGTAGCCCGCCCGGAAGTCCGGGTACTGCGGCTTCCAGCCCAGCAGCTCCCGCGCGCGGCGGCTCCGGATGATGCGGTCTGGCGCCGGCCCCTCGCGGCGCGGCCCCTCCTCCCCAGTGAAGACGGGCGGGGGCACGCCCAGCCGGGACGCCAGCCACGCCACGACCTCGCCGCGCGTGGCCGCGCCGTCGTCGGCCAGATTGTAGATTCCGCCGGGAACCCCAGGCGGCGCCCGCAGCGCGGCCTCGACGGCCGCCGCGGCGTCATCCCGATGGATCAGGTTCAGGTGCACCTCCGGGCGCCCGGAAATCGCGCCGGCGCGGACCTGCCGCGCCAGATGATCGCGATCGGGCCCATAGATCCCCGCTAGCCGCAGGACAAAGGCCCGGAAACCCGCCGGCTCCGCCAACAGGAGACGCTCCGCCTCTAGCAGCAACTGCGCCCGTTCCCCGCCACCCACCGGGGCGGTCTCATCGATCTCCGCGCCCCCGGAAA
>JBILWD010000451.1:0-2741 GCA_044370095.1 Opitutaceae bacterium
CGCGAAGAGGCGAAGAATATGCCCTTCAAGGTCGCGGAGGGGAAGAACGGCGACGCCTACATCGAGGTCCAAGTGGGCGACAAGACGGAGCAGTACGCGCCACAGCAGATCGCCGCCTTCGTCCTCGGCAAGCTCAAGGCCGACGCCGAGGCCTACCTCGGCGACAAGATCACGCAGGCCGTGATCACCGTGCCGGCCTACTTCAACGACTCCCAGCGCCAGGCGACCAAGGACGCCGGCAAGATCGCCGGCCTCGAGGTGCTCCGCATCATCAACGAACCCACCGCCGCCTCCCTCGCCTACGGCCTCGAGAAGAAGAAGGACGAGAAGATCGCGGTGTTCGACCTCGGCGGCGGTACGTTCGACGTCTCCGTGCTTGAAATCGGCGACGGCGTCTTCGAGGTGAAGGCCACCAACGGCGACACCCACCTCGGCGGCGATAATTGGGACGAGGCCCTCATCGGCTGGCTCGTCGACACCTTCCGCAAGGAGAACGGCATCGACCTCCGCAAGGACCCGATGGCCCTCCAGCGCCTGAAGGAGGAAGCCGAGAAGGCCAAGATCGCCCTGTCCTCCGCCCAGTCGGTCGACATCAACCTGCCCTTCATCACCGCGGACGCCTCCGGGCCCAAGCACCTCAATTTGCAGCTCACCCGCGCCCGGATGGAGCAGATCTGCGACTCCCTCTTCGAGCGCTGCTTGCAGCCCTTCAAGAACTGCCTCAAAGACGCCGAGCTGAGCTCCTCCCAGATCGATGAGTTGGTGCTCGTCGGCGGGATGACGCGGATGCCCAAGGTCGTCGAGATCGCCCACAAGCTCGGCGGCAAGCCCCCGCACCAGGGTGTGAACCCAGACGAAGTGGTCGCGGTCGGCGCAGCGGTGCAGGGTGGCGTACTCAAGGGCGAGGTCCGCGACGTGCTGCTGCTGGACGTCACCCCGCTCACGCTCGGGATCGAGACGGCGGGCCAGGTCGCCACGCCGATGATCCCGCGCAACACGACCATCCCGGCCAAGAAGACCCAGACGTTCTCCACCTACAGCGACAGCCAGCCCTCCGTGGAAATCGTGGTCCTCCAAGGCGAGCGCCCGATGTCCCGCGACAACAAGGTGCTGGGCACGTTCCGGCTCGACGGCATCCCGCCGGCGCCGCGCGGCACCCCGCAGATCGAGGTGACGTTCGACATCGACGCGAACGGCATTTTGCACGTTTCCGCCAAGGACCTGGGCACCGGCAAGGACCAGAAGATCACCATCCAAGGCTCCTCCGGCCTGTCCAAGGAAGAGGTCGAGAAGATGACCAAGGATGCCGAGCTGCACGCCGCCGAAGACCGCAAGCGCAAGGAGGCGGTCGAGGCCCGCAACCAGCTCGATTCCTCGATCTACCAGCTCGAGAAGACCCTGAAGGACGCCGGAGACAAGGTTTCCGCGGAGCTGAAGGGCAAGGCCGATGCGGCCCTGACCGAGGCGAAGAAGGATCTCGAGAGTAACGATCCCGAGCGGATGAAGGCGTCCCTCGAGAAGCTGGCCGCGGTCGGCGGCGAGCTCTACGCGACTGCCCAGCAGGCCGCCGGGGCCGCGGGCGCACCACCCCCGGGCGCGGAGGGCGCCGAGCCCCCCAAGGCCGCCGCCGGCAAGAAGCCCGAAAAGAAGGCCGACGTCGTCGATGCCGACTTCGAGGTAGTAGACGAGGACGACAAAAAGAAGTAAGCTCCCCCCCTTTGGTCCGCCGACGGTGCTCCCGCGCCGCCGGCAGACCTTGTTCCAACCCACTGAACCCTTCCGTTCAAACCCAACCAAAACCACATATGGCTAAAGTCACCATCAAGCCCATCGGCGATCGTGTTCTCGTCGAGCACATCGAGGAAAAAGAGCAGGTCCGCGGCGGCATCATCATCCCGGACAGCGCCAAGGAAAAGCCCCAGGAGGCCAAGGTCATCGCCCTCGGCACCGGCAAGAAGGGCGAGGACGGCAAGGTCACGGCCTTCGAGGTGAAGGTCGGCGACCGCGTCCTCATCAGCAAGTACGGCGGCACCGAGGTGAAGCTCGACGACAAGAAGTACACCCTCGTCCGCGAGGATGACATCCTCGGCGTGATCGCCTGAGTCCCCCACCCCTCCCTAATCAACTCTATCCAAACCAACGAATATGGCTGCTAAGCAACTCCTGTTCGACGAGGCCGCTCGTCACAAGGTCCTCCGGGGCGTCGAGCTCCTCTCCAAGGCCGTCAAGGTCACCCTCGGGCCCAAGGGCCGCAATGTGGTGATCGACAAGAAGTTCGGTTCCCCGACGGTCACCAAGGACGGTGTCACCGTCGCCAAGGAAGTCGAGCTTCCCGATCCCTACGAGAATATGGGCGCCCAGATGGTTAAGGAGGTCGCCTCCAAGACCAGCGACGCCGCGGGCGATGGTACCACCACCGCCACCGTGCTCGCCGAGGCCATCTACAAGGAAGGCCTGAAGAACGTCACCGCCGGCTCCAACCCGATCTTCCTCAAGCGCGGCATCGACAAGGCCGTGGAGGCCGCGATCGCCGAGCTCGGCAAGATCTCGAAGCGCGTCAACGACCGCGAGGAGATCCGCCAGGTCGCCACCGTCTCGGCCAACTGGGACGACAAGATCGGCAACATCATTGCCGACGCGATGGACAAGGTCGGCAAGGACGGCACCATCACGGTCGAGGAGAACAAGTCGATCGAGACCACCCTCGATGTCGTCGAGGGCATGCAGTTCGACAAGGGCTA
>JBILWD010000429.1:0-2733 GCA_044370095.1 Opitutaceae bacterium
GCTGTCCCGTTGCGGGCCGTGCCAATGGGGCCAATCGTCGGCACGGGCCTGCCCAGCCAGCCCGACCGCGACGAGCAGGAAAGACAACGCTCCCACCGGCAAAGGAGGGAGCGTCGGGGTCATAGCCAGAGAAGTGCGGCCGGGGTGCGGCCCGTCGCCTCAGCGACTGAGGCTGGCGCGCAGGCTGGCGAGTTGGCCGGCGCTCCCGAGCAACTGGTTACGGCTGCCGATGAACTTGGCGTACTCGTCGATGAAGACCTTGCCCGGCGGGCGGAAGTCGAACTCGGCGGGCTTGTCGCGGAAGAACTCGCGGTGCACGCGGGTCCAGACCAGTCGCCCATCCGTGTCGATGTTGACCTTCGTCACACCGAGGCGCGCCGCGGGCAGGTACTCGTTGGGATCCACGCCCATCGAATCCTTGATCTGGCCGCCGGCGCGGTTGATCCGGTCGACCTCGTCCTTCGGCACGCTGGAGCTGCCGTGCATCACGAGGGGAAAGCCCGGGAGGCGGTCCTTGATCTTCTGCAGCACGTCGAAATGGAGCGACTGCTTGCCCTTGAACTTGAAGGCGCCGTGCGAGGTGCCGATGGCGCAGGCGAGCGAATCGCAGCCGGTGCGCGCCACGAACTCCTTGGCCTCCTCGGGATCAGTCAGGCAGGCGTGGCCTTCCTCGACCTTGATGTCCTCCTCGACGCCCCCGAGCATACCGAGCTCGGCCTCGACCGAGATACCCTTGGCGTGGGCCTTCTCGACCACGCGGCGGGTGATGGCCACGTTCTGGTCGAAGGGATCGTGCGAGGCGTCGATCATCACCGAGCTGAAGAAGCCCGAGTTGATGCAGTCGTAGCAGGTCTCCTCGTCACCGTGGTCGAGGTGGACAGCGAAAATCGCCTCCGGGAAAATGTCCCCGGCGGCGCGGATGATCGCCTCGAGCATCCGCTTGTCGGTGTACTTCCGCGCGCCCTTCGAAATCTGGATGATGAAGGGAGCCTGCGACTCAATGCAGCCCCGGAAGAGGCCCATCGCCTGCTCGGCGTTGTTGATGTTGTACGCGCCAACGGCGTACTTGCCGTAGGCGTGCTGGAACAGCTGCGCGGTGGTAACGATCATAGACGTGAAAGGTTCACTGTCAGCGTCCGGAGGCGCCCTGCTCGGGGCAAGGGTAATCTCCGGCGCGGCCGGGATCAGCGCGGAGGAAACTCGAACTCCGCCTTCGCTCCGGTCGGGGAGAGGGCCAGATAAGCCGAGAAGGCCTGCCCGCGCTTCGACATAAAGCCGGAGATTAGGCCGGTTTTCCCCTCTGCGCAGAGGCGCCGGACCTCGTCCTCGGGGATCTCGCGGCCGCAGAGCTGGCGCTTCAGCGTGAAGACCACGCGGTTGTCCTGCTCGGGCTTACGCACGTAGAAGGCCTCGGCCGTGGCGACGAGTTCGCCCCCCTTGTGCCGCGCACTGGGACCCAACACTTGGGCGGCGGAGAGGTCGAGCGGCGCCTTGGCCTTGCGGACGATCGGGTTGCCGTCCTTGTCCACCTTCGCTTTGCGGGGCGGAAACTCCCACGCGATGCGGCCGGCCTCGCGCTTGAGGAAGGCGTCGAACGGGCGGCCCTTCTTCGAGATGAAGCCCTGGATGAGGTCGGTCTTGCCGGTCGTGACTAGCTGGATGGCGGCCTCGCGGGGGATCGCCTTCTGGCACATCAGCCGGCCGACGCGGAACGCCTGCGTCCAACCTTCGCCCTCCCGGGCGCGCAGCACGTAGCTATTGCCCGACTCGCAGAGCTCCGCCCCCGTCGCGGCGTCGGTCCAGAACGGCTGGAGCGTTCCGAGGTCCTGCTTATCGCCGAAATCATAGGAAGCCTGCCACTTCCCCTTTTCCTCGTCGCGCGCGAGGCGGAGGGTCGCGGCGAAGCGGGCACGGGTCTTGGCGGAGATGAAGCCGTCGAGAGGACCGACGACCCGTTTCTCGACCAGTTCCTTGACCTCCGGCTCTTCCATCCGGCGCCCGCCGATGACCTTGTAGATCATCAGTTCCCCATCCTGCGACTTGTAGCCGCGCAAGGTCTCCCGGAGCGGCTGGCCGTCGGTGGGGGAGAGGATGTCGGTCACGCGGGCGACGGAGTCGTCTTCCTCGAAGCCCTTCACTCGCTCGACGATGCCGCGCGTGGTGGCGACGATCTCCGCCATAAACTTCTCCCGCGGGAAGCGGTTCTGCTCCATCTGGCGGAGCTTGAACTCCCATTCGCCGGTGAGGTCCGGCTTGGTCAGTTCCTCGGCCTTCACGGCGGCGAGGAACTGGATCAGCTGCTCGGCCTTGGCGGTCGGGATCAGCTCCCGCTGCGGGCGGTCGATGTACTTCTGGTTGATTAGGCCGTCGATCGTGTCCGCGCGGGTGGCTGGCGTGCCCAGGCCGCGTTCCTTCATCGCCTCGGCGAGCTCCTCGTCGTCCACCAGCTTGCCGGCGCCCTCCATCGCGGAGAGCAGCGTCGCCTCGGTGTAGCGGGGGGGCGGCTTGGTCGCCTCGGCGTGGAGCGTCGCATCGGTCGTGGCCGCGGCCGGCGGGTTGCCGTCGGCCGGATCGAGCGGGGGCAGCGAGCGACTATCGGGGGAGTCTTCGTCGACGGTCGAACGGCCGTACACCGCCAACCATCCGGCAGCGGTGAGCACTTTGCCCTCGGTCTTGAAGTCGTGTCCCGGGGCGACGGTGCTGATCCGGGTGGTGACGTCGAACTCGGCCGCG
>JBILWD010000010.1:0-24911 GCA_044370095.1 Opitutaceae bacterium
GGCGCCCGTCGCGGCAGTCGGTTCCCCGTCCATCGCTGAGGCCAGTTCCGCCTTTATCAGTCAGGCCAAGGCGGAGCAGGCGTTCGAGCTGGTATCCAAAGCGCTGAAGGAACTCCGGCGGGTGCCGGCCGACCATCCCTCGCAGCTCGAGCAGTTGATCACGATGGAGCGTCTGTTCACGCAGGGGGAGACGCTGCTGCGGAGCCGGGACTTTGGGCGCGCGTTTGCCGTGTTTGAGGCGCTTAACCCCGAGATCGAATCCTTTACCCGCAACGTGAAGGCCAAGGGGGAGGCCCGCCAGGGGTACGATTCGATTCTTCTGCGCATCAAGGAACTGGAACTGGCGCGCAGCCTTGCGCCGGGCGCCCTAGAGGCGGCCTTCGAAGCGGCCGGCGCGGGCAGCAAACTCCTAGCCGACGGAAATTTTGCGGGGGCGAAGAAGCAATTCGACGCGGGCTTTGCGCAGCTTAAGCGCGCCGAGGAAGCCCTGACCGCTTTCGTCAAAGCCCGGATGTTCGATGGGCAGCGTGCCCTCGCGGCGGGCGAGAAGGCTGCGGCCCGCCAAGCTTTCGAGCAGGCCCTCGCGAAGTCTCCGGGATTGGAAGCGGCCTTACAGGGCCTGAAGCGGGCGGAGACGAGCGATCGCGTGCACGCGCTGCTCCAGCAGGGGGCGAAGCTGGAGCTACAGAAGCAGTTCAAGGAAGCGGCCGAGGCGTACAAGCAGGCCTTCGCGCTCGATGGGTTCTCGGCCGCGGCGCAGGAGGGACAGTCGCGGTCGGCTCGCTTGGAGAAGGAAACCCGGTTCGCTTCCGCCAAGGCCGCTGCAGACGAGGCAATCCAGGCCCGCGACTGGAACCGGGCGATCGCGGAGTTACAGAACGCCCTGAAGGTGACCCCGCAAAACACCGAGGTGCAGGCGCAGTTGAAGACGGCCCGCGCCAACGCGCACCAGGAGGCCGTGCAGAAGGCCCTCGCGAAGGCGTTCGATTATGAGAAGGCTTTCCAGTGGTCCGAGGCCCGGGAGGCCTACAGTGAGACCCTGAAGCTCGACGCTGATCACCCCGAGGCGAAGGAGGGCTACACGCGGGTCGGCACGGTCATCCGTGCGCTGCTGCAGTACCAGAAGTACATCGAGGCCGCCGAGCAGTTGGCCAACCGGTCGGATTTTCAGGGCGCCATTCGTCGATTCAACGAGGCGATGGCCGTGAAGCCTTCCTATCTGGTCAACAGCGACCGAGTGCAGCAACTGCATGCGCAGCTAATGGAGCAGAACAAGCCGGTGGAGGTGACCTTCAAGTCCGATGGCAGCACGTGGGTTCAGATCACCAATTTCAAGGCGCCCCAGAAGTTTGACTCCGAGGTGATGCGGATCCTACCCGGGGACTACGAGGTGATCGGCCGCCGCAAGGGGTACCGCGACATCAATCTGCTCCTCCAAGTGAGGGCGGGCACGCCGCCGCCGGTGGTGACGGTCATCTGCAACGTTCCTTCGGATCAGAAATGAGTTTCGCCCGCTCTCTACTGTGCTGTGGGATTGGCCTTTGGGGTGCCGGTTGGGCCCCTTTGCCGGCGGCCGAGTCTGCGGGAGGCGCCCGCCCGGGGCCGGTGCGGTCGACTCCCGGGAGCCGGGCAGTCCTGCCCGATCCCGCGCTCCTCGATGGTTCGGCCCACGCGCCAGAGAAGCGTTCCGCGATCGGAATGATCGGGGACTTTGAATTACCCGGAGACGAACAGGCCAAGGCGGACAAAGTCGGCGGCGCGGCGGTCCCGCCGGACCAAGCCGGAGCTCAGGCCGCGGATCAGGGCACCGCTGGGTTCCCGGGCAAGCCCGGCGGTTCGGGGCGGCCGGATCCGACCAAGGCAGGAGGCGGGGGCGGCAAGGAGGCCGAAGTCCCCGCGGCCGGCTCCGGTGACCAAGCACAGGGCATCCAAGTCGCGGAGCTGAAGGGCGAAGCCGCCGCGCCGGCCCCGGACGGCAAGGGGCCCTCCCGACCCACTGCGATGGCCATTGGTGATCAGGCGATGCGCATTCCCCAGCAGCCGCGCAGCCCCGCCGTCGTTGGCGCCCAGCAGGTCGCGAACGTCAACACGCAGGATTACGAGAAGGGTACCGGCACGGGCGGCAAGGGCCCGGTGAATAAGGGCGGCCCTAATCGCACGGAGAAGGGCCGGGTCATCCCCTCAGGGCTGTGACCTTCCAGTGATGCCCTCCTTACGCTTCCTGCTCGGTTTGCTGGCCTTCGCCGTGCTTCCCGGCGCCGGGTGGGCCACGACGCTGATCTATCCGGTCTCGGCGATCGAGGACCTGTGGACTTTGCCCGCCGATGAATTCCGCCAGCGTCACGGGGGGATCAACATCACGGGACTGGGTCCCAGTGATGAGGGTTGGTACGTGCGCTACCGGCACGAGAACCTGACCTGCCTGTTCGGTCCGCTGGCGGACGCGGAGGAGGCCCGGCGTCGTCGCGCCGAACTGGAGGCCGTCCGCGACGCTGCCATCCGGCACCGCGCGGCGCTCAGTTCCAGCCAGGTCGACCACGTGCGCTTCACGTTTTCGGGGGTGTTCGGGCGCGGAGGGGTAGGCGAGGGTGGTGGCGAGGGCGCCGGGGTACTCGCCCGGATCTCCGCGGACGGCCGCAGCGGGCCCGATGGGGATCTGGACGGCGACGGCATTCCGAACCGAGAGGATCCGGATATGGACGGGGATGGTATCCCCAATGATCGGGACGAGGACAGTGACGGGGATGGGGTGCCCGATGCGCAGGATGAGTATCGTTACGGGACCAATCCGGATCCGTCCGGTCCGGGTGGCGCTGGCAATGGCCGCGATGGTCCCGGCGGGGATCTGGACGGCGATGGGAGCGCGAACGCGGCGGACGGCGATATGGACGGGGATGGCATCCCCAATGCCCAGGATGCGGACATCGACGGAGATGGGATTCCCAACGCTCAGGATAAGTACCCTTTCGGCCGCGACGATGGTCCGGATGGGAATTCGGGCAGTGGACGGCCCGCGGGTTCCGCGAGTGGCGCGGACCAGCAGGGAACGCCCAATCGCGGCGGGCAGGAGGGGCAGGGCCGGGATTTGGGCACGCCGGCGCAGCTGGCGGGCTTGGAGCAGCCAGGGCAACCGGGCCAACCAGGACGGCCGCCATCGGGTCAGCCGGGGCGTCCGGGTCAGCCCGGCAGTTCCAGTTCGTCCAGCCAGTCGAGTTCCTCCTCCTCCAATTCCAGCCAAGGCGGCCAGCCGGGTCAGCCTGGTCAACCGGGCCAGCCGGGGCAGCCGAGCCAGCCTTCCTCGGGGAGCCCAATTAATCTGCTGGCCGCGGTGCTGCGGGCGATCTTGGGGCTGTGATCAATCCCGGCCCTTGGTGCGCGCGGCGGAGTCTGGCTTAACGCGGGTCTCCCGCAGGGGGCGGGTGGGGTCGTAAGCGGGGTTCGGGCCGGGGATTTCGGCTCCCATCGATCGAATCCACGCCCGGAGTTGTTCCTGCAAGGCGCGGGCCCGCGCTGGCTCGCGGGTGGCCAGATCCTCGGCCTCGCCGGGATCCTGACGGAGGTTGAACAGCTCCACCCGCGGGCCGGGGCGA
This sequence comes from Opitutaceae bacterium, assembly GCA_044370095.1. Lineage (GTDB taxonomy): Bacteria > Verrucomicrobiota > Verrucomicrobiia > Opitutales > Opitutaceae > ER46. The sequence continues at coordinate 3,591 of JBILWD010000010.1, forward strand.
TAGTTGCCCGAGGCGTCGAAGGCGTCCCCGAACGAGTCGATCAGCTTCCACTCGCCGTCGCGGATCACGGCGCACGGCGTCACACCCCAGCGGAGCTCGTAAAAGGGAAAGTACCAGTGCAGGGCCCGTTCCGGCAGCCTTTCCCCCCGGAGCAGCGGGGCGAGGTTTAGGCCGTCGAGCGGATGCTCCGCGGGGGCGTTGGCGCCGGCGAGCGCCAGAAAGGTGGATGCCCAGTCCATCACGTGGATGGGCGTGGCCTCGACGCGGCCGGGACGGATGACGCCGGGCCAGCGGGCGAGGCCCGGCACCCGGATGCCGCCCTCGTAGGCCGAGCCCTTGCCCGCCCGCAAGGGAGCGGAACTGAACTCCTCGCTGGCGACCGTCAGCCGGGTCGCCGTGCCGGGACCGGCGGTGAACGGTTGCATGTCGTTGAGGCGGTGCACGCCGCCGTTGTCCGAGAGGAAGACCACGAGCGTTCGCTCGGCCTGTCCCAGCGCGTCCAGAACTGCGAGGAGCCGGCCGACCGAGGCATCCAGGTGCTCGAGCGCGGCGAGATAGGTGGCGTGATGCAGCCCCGTCTCGGGGGCCCCGGCCGCCCGATATTTTGCGACGAGGGGGGCGGGCGCCGCCACCTTGCCGTGGACGGTGTGGTGCGAGAGCAGGAAGAACCAGGGCTGCTCGCGATGGGTGCGGATGAAGCGGATCGCTTCGTCCGTCAGGTAGTCGACGTGCTTGTCGCCTTCATTTTGGGAGCCAGGTCCGGGCGGGGAGCTGAAGTCGAAGCCGTAGTGCTGCGCGGCGGCGGGGCGGAGGCCGACATAATTGCCGTCCTCGTTCGTGGTCAGGTGCCATTTGCCGGCGATGCCCGTGACGTAGCCCGCGGCGCGGAGGCCTTTGGGGAAGGTGAAGGTGGCGCGGTCGAGCTGTTCGCGGAAGGCGGGTTCGCGCACCGGCGCCCACGGCGTGCCGTACCAAGGGATCACGTGCCACAGGCCGTTCCGCGCCGTTTGCTGGCCGGTGAGGAGCGCGGCGCGGGTCGGGGTGCATTGGGAGGTGGCGTAGGCCGCCTCGAAACGGATGCCCTGGGCTGCCAGCCGGTCCAGATACGGGGTGGCCACGTGGCGCCCGCCGTAGCAGGAGAGCGAGTTGACGCCCTGGTCGTCCGTGAGGATGAGCAACACGTTCGGCCGCGGAGCCGGGCTTTCCGCCTGGGTGACGGGGGACGTCAGGGGTGCAGCGAGGAGCGCGAGGAGGAAGAAGCGGGGGCGCATGGGGGGAGGTTCAAGGACGCAGATCGACCGCCGACCATGGAAAGGCGTCCTCGAGGGTGGTGCGGTAGCCGATCACCTTCGGGCTGACGAGTCGCGGCAAGGTGTGGAAATAGACCGGGATGAACGGCATCTCCTGGGCGAGGATCGCCTCCATCTCGCGGTAGCGGGCATACCGCTCCGCCGTGGTCGGGGCCGCGAGGGCCGCCGCCAGCAGACGATCGTACCCCGGATGGCTCCAACCGGCTTGATTGGTCGCGTGGCCGGTCTGCCAGCGCTCCAAATGGATGTGCGGCTCGGCGACGACCCAGCCGCCCCGGGCCAACTGGAAGGCGTGGGAGCGGTTGATCGTGTCCAGATAGACCGTCCATTCCTGATTCAGCAACGTGACCTCGATGCCCAGCTCGCGGCGCCAGCGCTGCTGCACCGCCTCCGCCAAGGACCGGTGTTGCTCCGCGGTGTTGTACAGTAACTCCATCGGCGGGAAGCCGCGTCCACCGGGAAAGCCGGCCGCAGCGAGCAAACGTCTGGCCTCCGCCGGATCGGCGCGGAAGGTGGGGGCGCCGGGGTAGCCGGCCAGGCCGGGCCGCACCGCGCTGTAGGCGGGTTCCTCGCCACCTTGGGTTACGTGGCGGGTGAGCGCCTCGCGGTCGAGTGCGAGGGCCAGCGCGCGCCGCACCCGGGAGTCGTCGAACGGCGGACGGCGGGTGTTGAACACGTAATAGTACAAACCTCCGAACGGATCGATGCGCAGGCTCTCTGGCTGCTCCCGGCGGTAAGGGGCGATTTTCGCCGCGGGGACGGTTTGCGTCAGGTGGAGTCTGCCTTGGCGGAACAGCCGTTCCTCGACCGCGGCGTCCTCGATCGGGTGGAAGTGGATTTCGTCGAGCTGCACGGCCGCGCGGCCCCAGTAGGTGGGGGAGCGCGCCACCACCAGGGGCTGGGCGGGGCGCCAGGCGCGCAGCGCGAAGGCGCCGTTGCCCACGAAGTGTTCCGGACGCGTCCAGCGGTTGCCGGGCTGGTCCGGCCGACCGACCTTGGTGATGACGTGGAGGGGCACCGGCAGCCATTCGGGCATTGTGAGCAACTGCAGGAGAAAGGTGGCGGGCTGGCGCAGGGTGAGGCGGAGGAGATGATTCTCCGGCGCGGCGAAACCTGTGCGGCTGAAGTCCTGCAACCGGCCCCGGTGAAAATCCTCGGCGCCGACCACTGGGTAAAGCCGTTCCGCATTCCGGGCGCCCAGCCCCGCGGTCAGGATCCTTTGGTAGGAGGCGACAAAATCCCGGGCGGTGAGTGGCTGGCCGTCGGACCAGCGGGCCTCCGGGCGGAGGCGGAACGTCAGTTGCAGGCCGTCGGCCGAAGTTTCCCAGGACTGGGCTACGCCGGGCGCGAGGTTCCCGTCGGGGCCGATGATGACGAGGCCCTCGCACAGGGCGCGGAGAATGCGGGCCTCGGGGATTCCCGTGATGATCTGCGGGTCGAGGTCCTGCGGGTCTACGCCCACGCCGACGTGGAGGACCTTCGGTGACGGGCTTCCGGCCAAGGCGGGGGCGAGAAGCGCTAACCAGAGCGGGAACCAGCGGAGGAGCGCGCGCATCGGGGGTGTGGGGCCAAGGCAGCGTGCGTCCCGTTGGGTGGCGGGCAAGAAAAAGGCCGGTTCCGCGAGGCGGAACCGGCCGGAGAGGGGAGCGGGAATCGCTCAGGCAGTCACGACAGAAACCGAGCGGTGGGCCTTGTCGTACTGCACGGTGCCGGCGGCCAAGGCGAAGAGGGTGAAGTCGCGGCCGAGACCGACGTTCTTGCCCGGATGGAGCTTCGTGCCGCGCTGGCGGACGAGGATGTTACCGGCGAGGACGGACTGGCCGCCGAACCGCTTCACGCCCAGACGCTTCGAGTGGCTCTCGCGGCCGTTGGTGGATGTTCCCTGACCTTTCTTATGCGCCATGACGTCGTTTCTCCTTAGGCTTTGATCGAGTTGATCTTGATGACGGAAAGTTCCTGGCGGTGTCCCCGCTTGCGCTCCATACCCTTGCGCTTCTTTTTCTTGAAGACGATCACCTTGGTGCCGCGCTTGTTCTCGAGGATCGTCGCCGAGACGACCGCGCCGGGCAGGGTGGGAGTGCCGACCTTGAAGGCTTCGCCTTCACCGGCCGCGAGCACATCCTTGATCTCCACGGTGGCGCCCTTCTCGGTGCCGGGATAGCGGTTGACGGTGAGGATGTCGCCCTCGGAAACAGTGAACTGCTGGCCTTGGGTCTTGATCGTCGCTTTCATGGAAGGAAACGTTGAGTTAAGCGGTTCGGTAAAAGTTAAGGCAAGGCTTATTTCAGGCGGACGTGTCCTCGATCAGCGAGCGGCAGGCCGCGAGGACTTCCGGGACCGTCAGGGCGTCTAGTCTGCCGGCGGACTGCAGCGCGCGGACGTTCGCGGCCGGGGGCATCCAGATTGCCGGATCGGTCGGCCCGAAGAGGAGGAGGCTAGGGGTGCCCGCGCAGGCGGCCAGGTGGCTCACGCCGGAGTCGTGCCCGAGGAAGGCGCGGGCGCCCGCCAGGCGCCGGAGTAGTTCCTCCAGCGGCGGCTCCCAGAGCAGGCCCAGGTCCCGTTTCCCATTGCGCACGGTTCTGGCTCGCGTCTGGCGGGCCGCGGCCAGGGGCTGCGGCAGCGGCCGCGCAATTTCGGCTTCACCGAGCAGGAGGGTCGCCGGCCCGGGCAGTTGCGCGGCCAGCTCGAGCCAGCGGGCGACCGGCCAGTTCTTGCGCGGTGAGCCGCTGCCGGGATGGATCAACCAAGGTCGCGGCGGGGGAGGCGGCGGGGTGAGGGGCTCCATTCGCCAAACCAGGGTCTCCGGCGCGAGCCCGAGGGCGCGCAGGGGGGCGCAGAAATGGGCGGCGGCGGGGCCGGCCGTTGGGTGGGGCGCGCCCGCGAGAAACCGTTGACCGAGCCGCAGCGGGAAACGGGCGGCGAGGTCGCCGGTCGGGTCCGGTTGAAAACTCAGGATCAAGTCGAAGCCGCTGAGCCAGGCGTGAAGATCCGGCGGCAGGGGCGCACGTCCGTGCAAAGGGAGCCAGCGAGCGGAGGACTGGGGGTGCACGCGGTCCAGCAGGCCGCGGTTCTGGGCGAGCGCGGCCGCGACGGGATTGCCGATCAGCTCGATCTCCGCGTTGGGCCAGCGCTGCCGGAGCAGCGCGAGGGCGGGCAGGGTGACGAGGAAGTCGCCGAGGGCGCCGCCCCTAAGGATGAGCAGGCGGCGCATCGCTCGGGGGCGGGCGGTGTCCGGTCAGCGTGGCGACGCCGCGGCCGACCTTGAATTCCACGGTGAAGCGCACCGGCAGGCGCCAGCGGTCCTCGGCGATCCAGACGCGGACCGTGCCGCCGCGGCGGAACATCCCCTTGGGGGCGGTCTTCTCCATCCGCGGTTCCAGCACGCGGGTGGTGAAGGATCCCAGCGGGGTCGACACGGTTTCGCGTCCGGTGCAGTGGATGGTCAACTCGTAGAACTCGTCATTGAAGAGCACCAGGGCGTCCCGCTGGCTCCCGGGTTCGAGGTTCCAGTCGCGGGTCCGCAGCAGCCCGAGGATCATGTCGGCGGGCTCGCCCGGCGGGAGCGGGAGCGCGCGGGTCGCGGCGGGTGCGTCGTCGGCGGTCCAGAGGGCGTGCCCGGCGGCGTAGTCGAAGGCGACCTGATGGGCGCGCAACTCTCCGCGTTGGCGGGTCTCCTCGCGCAGCCAGCGTAGCCGGCCGTCCGCGAGCGTGAAGTCCGCGGTCGCGCGGGCCTCGAAGGGCAGCAGCAGCCGGGCGAGGCCGAGCGTCCGGGTCTGGGTGACCACGCGCAGGCGCGTCCCGGCGGGGTCTTCCTGGCGTTCGGCGTGGAGACGGATCTCCCCGGCGCCGGGCAGGAGGGCCCAGGCGACGCGGTAATGAAGCTCTTCTCCGGGCAGCACGGGCAGGGCGGAGGCGTCGGTGAGGGTGGCGCCCGAGAGGAGGGCGGCGGCGATCAGGCCTCGCATCTTTCGGCGGACGCGGCGGGGGCGGCGTTCATCGGCGCAGGCTGCGGCGGCGCGGCGGCGGGTTCAACCGCGTTTGTCACCTCGGGGTCGAAGCGCACCTCCGCGAGGCGGCGGCAATGGGTGAGGGTGTCGATCTCGGCGGGCGTCTTGTCGGGCCGCAGCCGCACGATCCGCGGGAAGCGCAACGCGAGCCCCGAATCGTGGCGCGGGCTGGCCTGAATGGCGTCGAACGCGATCTCGAGCACCACCTGCGGCAGGACCTCGCGGCGGCGGCCCCGGACCGCGGTGGTCGTCGCGATCAAGTGGTCGGTGAGGCGGGAGATCTCGGCGTCGGTCAGGCCGGTGTAGGCCTTGCCGAGGACCAGCAGGCGCTCCGTCGACTCGTCCCGGATGGCGAACGTGTAATCGCTCAGCACGTCCCGCCGTTTGCCGTGGCCCTGCTCCACGGCGACGACGACCACATCGAGGGTGGCGCCGGCCCGCTTGAGCTTGAGCCAGGCCAGGCCGCGGCGGCCGGGGGAATAGGGGCTAGCGGGGTCCTTGGCCATCAGGCCTTCATTGCCCCTGCGGCGTGCGGCGAGGAACGCGGCCTCGATCTCGGCGGCGGTGGCGGCTGGGCGTACCGGGGCCAGCAGCAGGGCAGGGGCCTGGGCTCCGGCCAGGAGGCCTTCGAGGCGCTGGCGGCGCTCCCGCAGCGGTTCCGCGATGAGCGGTTGGCCTGCGTGCCAGAGCAGGTCGTAGAATGAGAGCGAGACGGGAATCTCGGCTCCGAGGAAAAGGTCATCGCCGCGGCGGCCGAGGCGCCGTTGCAACTCGGCGAAGGGCAGCGCGCGTCCGTCGCGCCAGGCCAGGAGTTCCGCGTCGCCGATGAAATCCTCCGGCAGGGTTGCCGCGGCCCGCGCCAGCTCCGGGAATTGGGCCGTCAGGGGCTTCAGGTCGCGCGAGTATAGCTCTACGCGATCGCCGCGGCGGTGCACTTGGCAGCGGATGCCGTCGTACTTCTCCTCGAGCCAGACCGGCGGTCCGAGGCGAGCGAGGATTTCGGCTGGATCGGCGGCGGGCGTCGCCAGCATAAAGCGCAGCGGTTGGAACGGGCGCAGGCCGATGGCCGCGAGGGTCCCGGCCGCTGCGTGGGCCGCGACCTCGCCCAGATCACCCGCGAGCAAGTGGGCCTCGCGCACCGCCGCCGCGGGTTGCGCCCACGCCTGGGCGATGGCGTCCTCGACCAGTCCCTCCTTCAGGCCGATCCGCAGGTCGCCCAGCAGCAGCTTGATCAGGTACTTGGCCTCCGTGGGGCCGAGTTGGATGAGCAGCGCGTGCACCTGCTCCAGCTTGGCCGCCGGCCCCCGCGCGGCGGCGAGTGCGCGGCATCCCGCCTCCAGCGCCGGCAGGGTTAATCCCCGGTCGATCCCGCTCGGAGCGCGGGTGCGTAGCGCCGCCTCCGCTGCGTCACCGGCGTCCGGGAAGCGCTGGAAGCCGGCACGGTATTGGGCCTCGGTCAGCCCCGTTCGCTCCAGCAGGGCCCGGCGCAGGAGCGCCCAGCCGACCCCGCTCCGAACTTCGCTCCCGGCCGGTCCGGTCCGGGCGCAGGCGCAACGCGTGGCGATCGCGGCCGCGGATTGCGGCAGCGTGGTGAGGTAGTCCGCCAGCAGCGCAACTTTGGCGTGCCGCCGCGTTTGGGCGGCGATTTTATCCGCCACCGCGGCGAAGCGGGCGAAGGCCAGTGGGTCGGTCGGCTCGCTAGGTGCCGCCGGTTCCACCGCGGGCTTAGCGGCGGAGGCGATTGCTGCGCTGGCGGCGGAAGCGGCGGGGCCGAGGCTAAGGTCGAGCTGGTTCTCCTCGCTTAACGCCCAAGCCTCGATCCCGCGTTCCCGGAGGGTTGAGGCGAAGTCGCGGGCGAACCCGTGCAGCGTGTACACGCGCCGCGGGTTCACCTCTTCGACGAAGCGCAGCAGATCGTCGAAGTCTGCGTGGTCGGAAAGCGGAAAGGCGGCGTCGCATTGGTGGCGGTGGATCGCACCCGGATCCAGTGCCCAACCAGTCACGACGGCCGTGCGGCAGGCACCGAGGCGGCGGAGAAAGGGTGAGGCGCGGGACTGGGGCGGGCAGAGGACGACGTGGCCGCGGACCTCCCCGGCGGTGTATTCCCGGTGGGGCGGCACCGCGAGCCCGAGTTCGGCGTAGACCTGAGTCATCCGCTGCGTCTGCGGGTGCAGCATCACCGGCAACCCGTGTTCGGCCAGAACCCAGAGGAGCTCTTGGCTTTTGCCTAGGCTGTACGCGTACAGCACCGGCGTCTCTCCGTCGTCTAGGGCGGCGAAGCAGAAGCCCGTGAGCGCCGCGATCACCTCGCTCGTCGGCGGGAACTGGTACTGCGGCCGCCCGAAGGTCGTCTCCATCACGAGCACGTCCGCGCGCGGCGTCGCGCAGGGCTCGGCGGCGCGGCCGGGGCGGAGCTTGAAGTCGCCCGTATAGAGCAGCCGGCCCCATTCCGGGTGCTCCAGCAGGCATTGGGCGGAGCCGTGGATATGCCCGGCGGGATGGAGGCTGATGGCGACTTCAGGCGTCAACTGCTCGGTCTGACCGAAGGGCAGCACGTGCTCGCGGCGGTCCCCGGGCAACCGGGCGCGCATCAGCCGGGCGGTGCCGGGCGAACAAAGGATCTCTCGGTGCAGGGCGAGATGGTCGAAATGGGCGTGGGAGACGAACGAGCGCTCGCGGGCGTGGCGGGCGTCCAGCCACCAGCCCACTTGGGGTAACCAGACCCCCTCCGCGTATTCTACCTGCCAGGACATCAGCGGAGCCTGCGCCTTGGCGCGTGAAGCACAAGCGGCGCGCTCGACTCCCGCTTCAAAGGCGCACGCCCAGCAGGCCGAGCAGCAGTAGCGCCAGCAGCGCGACGCCGCAGACCCACCAATACCAAGCCAGCCCATTTACTCGCGGGGTCGGACGCGGCGGATCCGGGCGATCGTCCTCCCAGGCGTGGTCGGGCAGGTCGAGGCCGTCGTGGACGGAGGTCTCCCGCCAGCCGGTGCGCTCGTCGGCGCCGCATTCCGGACAGGCGCGCGCGGCGGGCGCGAGGTCCGTGCCGCACTGGGCGCAGGACGCAGGTGCGCGCGGCTCAGGCGGCATGAAGGGAGGCAAAATACTTCCGCCGCACCAGCCGCCAGGCAGTGACCACGAAGGCGGTCAACGGGATCGCGAGGAGCATCCCGAGTAACCCGCCCAAGGCCGTGCCCCAGAAGAAGACCGCGAAGATAATCGTGACCGGGTGCAGCCCGGTCTGGCGGCCCATAATGCGCGGCGTGAGCACCCAGCCCTCGATGGTCTGGACGGCCACCTTGACCAGCAGCACCAGCCCGACCATCAGCCAGCCACCGTCCGGGGCTTGGAAGAAGGCGAGGGGGAGGGCGACGGCCAGCCCCAAGATGGAGCCGAGGTAGGGGATGACGTTGAGGGCCCCGAGCACGAGCCCGAGTGCGAGGCCGAACTTGAGGCCAATCAGGCTGAAACCCAGAGCGAGCAGCACGCCCATCGCCAGCGCGATCAGCAGTTGTCCGCGGAAGAAGGCCTCGATGATGGAGACGAACTCACCGACGAGGAAGACCACGTCCTCGCGCATCGTCGGGGAGAGGAACGGAAGGTGCTCGCCGAGCCCGCGGGTGGAGAACCCGGCAGCGAGGAGGAAAAAGAAGAGGTAAACGGGCACGACCGCCGCGCCGGTCAGGAAGGTCGCGGCGGCGGAGACCCCGCCAAAGGCGGTGCGGAGCGAGGGCCAAGCGTGGGCGAGCAGGCCTTTCGCCTCCTCGACCGCCTTTTCCACAAGCTGGGTCCAGAGCGGCAGGCCGACCTCGCGGTCCGCCAGCGCCTTCCACTCCGGGTAGCTGGTCTGGACATAACCGCTCAGCTTCTCCGCCAGCTTGGGGAGGTAAGCCAACAGATCCACGATCTGCCCGAGGATCGACGGCGCGGCCAGGAGCAGGGCGCCGGCCACGACCCCGGTGAAGAGCGCATAGAGGATGATGACGGCGCCGAGTCGGCTAACCCGCAGCCGCGCCTTCAGCCAGCCCACCCACGGGCGCAGCATCAGCGCGAGTACCCCTGCGGTGGCTAGGGGCCAGAGGACGGAGCCGAAATGGGCGAGGAGGCGGCCTAGCGCGACCACCCCGAGTCCGAGCAGGGCCGCGATGCCCAGTACGGCGAGTAGGGTGAGGGCGGCGCCCGCGATCCGGCGCTGGACGGGGGAGAGCAAGGGGGAAGGGTTCACGCGGCGGGGTGAGGTGAAGGAGTGAGCAGTTCCAGAGCGGGGAGGCAAATCTCGCGTTGACGCGCCCGGGCGGCCCCGTGAGTTTTCTCGACACTCCGGCCGACTTCCGCGGTCCACGCCGGCTTACCTCCCGCATGAAACGCCTCCGTCCCCTCGTCTTCGCCCTCGCGTCCACCCTAGGGGTGGCCTTCGCTCAGGACGAGGAGCGGCGCGCCCCGCCGGTCGAGATCCCGGATTTTAGCAACCTCGACGAGTACATCTACGAACCCAAGAGCGTGGTTACGATGGGGTTCCGTTACATTAGCGGCGCCAAGACCTTCTTCTCGGGCAAGGGCAGTATCCCGCGGCCGAACGATCCCGGGGCGGTCACTGGCGCCAACCTCTCTCGAGTTTACCACGATGGCGCCGTCCAGCCGGATGCCCGGACGGTCGCACGTCTCGACTCCAGCGGAAATCCGCTGATTGATCCGCAGACGAACACGGCGGCCTTCGATCCGATTGCGCCCGATGGCCGGACGAATAGCTGGAATTACACCGACGCGAGCCAGCTTTCGCTGCCCGGGTTTGTCCGCTTCAGCACCTATTCCGCAGAGATCGTCGACCCGCGCGTCCGGGAGACCAAGGGGGGCACCACCGCCGGGATGGATCTCGCAGTCTCCCGGGATATGGGCAAGTTGCTCGGTTCGCGGGTGGCTTGGAATTTGACCGCCGGGGTTTCGATCAACGATTTGAACTCGTCGCGCGATGACTTGGTCCGCGCGCGCCTGAGCACCCTGAGCGACTATTTCTCGCTGTTTGGCGCGGTGCCCCCGGCGGCCCCCTACTCATCCCCCAGCACCTCGACCGAGAATGTAGTGGACGCGGTCGGCAACACCGTCCTCGGCGCCGATGGACTCGCGCAGACCCTCAGCGTCGATACCTCCGTTTTGCTCGCGAACGAGCCCGCGGGGCGCGTTACCGCGGAGGCGGAGGATGAGACGAGCGTGCAGAATCGCTGGAAGCTCAAGGGCGCCTATTACACGTTTCGCGCCGGTCCTTCGTTCTCCGTCTCCTTCACGCCGCGGTTGCGCGCGAGTGTCAGCGCCGGCGCCGCGATGGTGTTCGCGGGCACGAGCTATTCGGTCACGCAGACCCTGCAGCCGGAGATTGGCGCCGAGATCAGCAACAGCAGCTCCAGCGAGGCCTACAAGCTGCTCCCCGGGTATTTTGCCGATGCCTCCCTGCATCTCGACCTGACTGAACGGGCAGGCTTCTACGCGGGGGCGGTGTTCCAGTCGGCGGGCAATTATAGCCACCGCTTGGAGTCGGAGACCGCGAATTACGCCAGCAAGGTGGACCTGAGCAATCAGAGCGGTTTGCGCGCGGGTCTCTCGATCCGGTTCTGAAGCCGCGCCGCGCGCGTTCAGTCCACGCTAGGGAAGGCCGCCGCGGGGGGCGGTTGCAGGTCAGCGAGCACTGCCTCGACGTCCCGCAGGGTTCCGGCGGGAAAGAATCCGTTCAGTCGGTGGATCACCTGCTGGATGATGCCATCCGGGCAGCTGGCGCCGCCCGTAACGAGGATCTGCGGCTTGGGGGGCGGACCTTCCGGCCAAAGCGGGCGACCCTCGAGACGGCCCTGACCGCCGCGATCGTAGATGTAATGTTCGATCGTGGCTAGGGACGGGAGATTGTCCTCGGATTGGATGAAAAAGGCCCGCTCGCCCAGCTTCTCCGCGCAGAGGCGGTAGAGTTGGTAGGTGTTCGAGGAGTTGCGCCCACCGATCACAAATGCAGCGTCCAGCGGTCTGTCGAGCGCCCGCGCGAGGGCGTCCTGATTGACCTGCGTGGCGTAGCAAAGCGTGTCCCGTCGGCCGCCGCCACCTACCCGCGAGTCGTTCCCGTGGAGCTGGCGGAAGGTGTCCCGAAGCAGTTCGATGATTGCGAGGGTCTCGTTCATCAGGAGCGTCGTCTGGTTCACCACGGCAACGCGTTCGAGGTGGCGTTGGACGTCGAAGCCCGGGGTGTAACGGCCGGCGAAGCGCTCGTGGAACGTCGCGCGGAACGCCGGATCGTCCGAAGCGATGAGGGCGGCGAGATCCCGGGCCTCGGCGAGGTCGCGGACGATGACCGCCGGAGCGTGGCGCCGGGTGTAGGAGAAGGTCGCCTTGGTCTCCTCGTGCTCGTGCTTGCCGTGGATGAGGACGGTGTAGCCCTCCCGGCCGTAGGCGCGGGCTGCCTTCCAAACCTTCTCCACCAGCATACAGGTGGCGTCGTAGGCGCAGACGGCGAGGCCTTTACGGACGAGGCGGCGCTTGTCTTCATCGGTGGCCCCGAACGCCGGGATGATCACGATGTCCTCGGGAGTCAGCGTATCCCAGAGCAGGGGCGCGTCGGGCCGGTCTTCCGTGCGGTAGGGGACGCCGCGTTCCGACTGGAGGTAGCGCAGGCCGCGGCGCAGGAGGTCCTCGTTGACGAAAGGGTTGTGGATGAGTTCCGAGAGCATAAAGACCCGCCGCCCGGGATTGGCGGCGAGGGTCTCGTAGGCGCGCTCGATGGCGTTGCGTACGCCGAGGCAGAAACCGAAGTGGCTGGGGATGACGTAGGAGACGCGGCCGAAGTCGAGTGGCACCGGGTCAGCCGCGCTGCGCTCGTGGCGGCGAGCCAGTTCCTTGATGGCGGTGCACAACCGCGATTGGTAGAGGGCGACGGCGGCGGCATCCTGCGCGTAGATCCCCGGGTTGCGCTCGGCCGCGGGGCGGAATTTATAGATGAAGTCGTTCTCGCCGAGGTGGAGGTAAGGGATGTCGGCTAGGTGTGGCTCAAGGGCGGCCACGACGGCGGCAAGGGAGGGCGCGAGGTCTGCCGGGGCGGCTTCCAAGGCCGCGATCGGCAGGAAGACGACCTCCGAGTCCCGGGCGGGCGCGGCCACCTGCGTGAAAAGGACGCGGTGCGTGCGGCCCCCGGCGGTCACGGACAGGAATTCCGCGGGCGGCGTGTGTTCCGGAAATGAGGACTCCAGCCGTTGGGTGGCCATGGCGAGGTCGCTGCCGGTGAAGGCGAGGCCCTGCTTGGAACCGAGGTGGCGCACGGCCAACTGGTTGCTTGGGTTGAAGGCAAGGATCGCGAAGAGGACCGGCGGACTGGCGGGCGGCGGCATCGAGTCTCACCGTGGCGCGGCCGCGCCCCTGCCGCAAGTGCGCGCAGCGGCGCACCCCTTTAGAGGGCCTGCCGGCGGTCAAGGTTGCGGTAGTGGATCGCCTCCAGCAGGTGGCGTTCTCCGATGACCGCACTTGCGTCGAGGTCGGCGATGGTCCGGGCGACTTTCAGAATCCGGTCGTAGGCGCGGGCGGAGAGGGCGAGGCGTTCCATCGCCTGCTGGAGCAGGTCCCCGAGGGCGGCGGGCAGGGCGCAGTCGCGGCGGATCTGGGCGTGGGTCATCCGGGCGTTGACGGCCGCGGTGGCCGGGCCGGTTAGCCGGGCACGCTGCCGGGCCCGCGCGGCGTGGATCCGGCTGCGGATGCTCGCGGAAGCCTCGGCCGGTCGATCCGCGCGCAACTCGGCGACGCTCAGGGCGGGCGCCTCCACGTGCAGGTCGATCCGGTCGAGGAGTGGCCCGGAGATCCGGGCGCGGTAGCGTTGGATCTGGGTGGGGGAGCAGCGGCACTCCCGCTGCCGGTCGCCGAGATGCCCGCAGGGGCAGGGGTTCATCGCTGCCACGAGCATAAAAGAGCAGGGCAGGGTGACCTTGCCCGCGCTGCGGGAGATGGTGACCTCGCCGTCCTCTAGGGGCTGTCGCAACACCTCGAGGGCGGAGCGCTTGAACTCGGGCAGTTCGTCCAGGAACAGCACGCCCAGATGTGCGAGGGAGATCTCGCCCGGGCCCGGGATGGTTCCCCCGCCCAGCAGGGCGACGTCGGACACCGTGTGGTGCGGCGAGCGGAACGGCCTAGCCGGGCCCGCGGCTTCCCCCTGCAGGGTGCGGCCGGCGGCGGAGTGAATACTCAGGATCTCCAGTGCCTCCTCGGTCGTCGTCGCGGGCATCAGCGAAGGGATTCTCTTCGCCACCATCGATTTGCCGGAGCCCGGGGGGCCCATAATGAGCAGGTTATGTCCGCCCGCGACCGCCACCTCCACGGCGCGTCGGAGGGCGGGCTGCCCCTTCACCTCGGAGAAGTCAGGGCCGACGTTGGTCGCCGGCGGGTCGGGGGTCGTCCGCCGCGGTAGCGGATCGAGGTGCAAGCTGCCCGCAAGGAACCGGGCGGCGGCATCGAGCGAATCCAGCCGGTAGACTTCGAGTCCCTCCACCAAGGCGGCCTCTTCCGCGGAGGTGCCGGGCAGCAGGAGTCCTCGTTTGCCTAGCCGCCGGGCCAGCCGCGCCATCGCGAGCGCGCCCCGCACTGGGCGCGTGGCGCCGGAGAGGCTCAGCTCACCGGCGATCAGCCAAGGATCGATCTCCGCGGCGTGCAATTGCTGCGTCGCGAGCAAAATACCGAGCGCGATGGGCAGGTCATAACACGGGCCCTCCTTGCGCAGGGTGCCGGGGGCGAGGTTGATCGTGGTGCGCGTCCGGGGGATGCGGAATCCGCTGTTGCTAAGGGCGGAGAGCACCCGGTCGTCGGATTCCTTCACGGCGGCGTCGGGCAAGCCCACCAAAATTAATTTGGGATCGCCGACTTCGTTGCTGTTGACCTCGACCGTTACGGTCTCGGCCGAGATGCCCTGGAGGGCGGCGGAAAGCAGGGTGGCAAGCATCGCGCCGCCAGCACGGACCGATCAGGCGCGGGCGCCAACGGCCGCTTAGCCCCGGTTTGCGGGGCAATCTAGAGGTCGGGCGAGGGCCGGTGGCGGCGGCCGGAGATCCGGCCGGGGCCAGATTGGCTACTCAGTTGCCGGATCTCCTCGAATTGGCGCTGGGTGAGCAGGCGTCGCGGCAGCCGCCTCTCGGCTTCCGCCACGAGGCGCGCGCGATCGTCGTCGCTGGGTTCGTGGGGCTCCCAGGACGAGTGGTGCCCTTGGTGGCGGCGCCACTCGATGTTGCCCCCGTGTACGAGGGCCTTGACCTCGTACTTGCCGGTTGCGGGATCCCGGTTCCACCAGCCGAACTCCATACCCATCCCTCACCTCTCCGGCAAACGGGCCGATCCGGCGAGCGCAAACTCCGCCCGCGGCTCGCCCAAGTGGTAGTGAGAGCTTCGCCGTTCGACGGGCCGCACCCGCAGCGCTCCGTCCCGCAAATCGACCGCGAGCGCGCCGAGAGGACGAGTGAAGGAACCGGTGTTGATGATCACGGGCCCAATCCGGGGTCGCCAGCAGCCTGGGTAATGCGTGTGGCCGGTCAGGACGAAGCGGGCTGCGGGCCGGTGCCGGCGCCCGAGGCGAGCCGCCCGGGCGGGTAAGACTAGCCACGAATGGAGGATGAGCGCGGCCCGGTGCGGCGGCCACACGGTGTCGGCGAAAAAGCTGAGCAGCGCCTGCCAGGTGGGAATACCGGGGGGGTGGCGCTGCGGAAGCGAGGCAGACACGCGGCGAAACGCGCTCGCCCGCCCCTCGAGGCTACCCCGGGTCTCGGGAGCAGTGCGCCTGAACTCCTGCTTCAGGCGCTGGCGCACCACCGGGGCATCGCGGCTCCAAGGCACAAGGCTTGGGTAGAGAATGTCCCCGTGCACCACGAAGACCTCACCGCCGGCGAGGTCGAGGTGATGGCAGGTGGAGAGATCGGGGTCGTGGTTACCGGTCACCAGAGTAAGGCGGGGAACCCGATCTGCGCAGAAGGCGAGGAGTTCGGTGCGGCAGCGGGCGGAGTGCGCCGGTTGCGCGGAAGGGCGGGTGTCGACGGAGTCACCGTTGAGCACCAGATGGTCCACTCCGTCCAGTAGGGGATCGAGTTCCTCTAGTCGGCGCAGGCGGCCGGCGTGGTCGCCGTAGTGAACGTCGGAGAGGATGCGGGTCAGCTCCGGGGCCATACGCTGAACTTGGCGGGCGAGCGGTTAGCCTCAATGCGAAAGGCCCCCGGCGTCGGGGGCTTGCGGGCCGGGCGGCGGGAGGATCTGCTCGGGCGATGGCTCTTCGCGCGCTGCTGTTTCCGTTGCTGCTGCTGGCCTCGGTTGAGGCTGGGGAGGTGGCCGACTGGATCGCTCGCCACCGGGAGACAATGGGGGGTGCCGCAAACCTTGCGGCGCTGCAGTCCTTGCGGGCGGAGGGCACCGTGCAGGCGGGGGGGGCGGCGGTGCGGTTCCATTTGCTTGCGGCGCGCCCGGCGGCGGTGCGGGTGGAGACCGAGCGGGGCGGTCGGACGCTGGTCCAAGCCACGGACGGAATCGAGCCGCCGTGGGAGTTCGACACCGGCCAGTGGCCTCCGACCTACCGGGCGATGGTCCCGGCGGCGGCGCGCGTGTTCGCGGCGGACGCGGAATTTGATAACCCGCTCGTGGCGGGCCCGGACCGCGGGTATATCCTCGAGGACGGCGGAGAGGTGCAGCTTGAGGGCCGTCGCTGGCGGCGGATTCTCGCGACCCGCCGCCTCGTTGAGACCGTGTTCCTCTTCCTCGACCCGGAAACGGCCTGGCTGGCGCTTCGCCTCGAAGAGAAGGCGGGGCCGGGTGGCCGGAAGGTGCGCATCTTGACCCGTTATGAGGATCCCCGCTCGGTGGCCGGGGTACTGTTGCCACACCGGGTGGTTCAGGTGGTCGACGGGGTGGTCCGGCAGACCACGGTGATCGCGCGGATGGAGGCGAATCCGGGGCTGGAGTCCGGGCTGTTCACCCGGCCGCGCCCGCCCGCCGAGGCGCGTTGACTGGGGAAGTTTGGGATTGCGCCGCCCGTCGTCGGGGGCTTCGCTCACCCCTCAAACCTTTTAACCATGCAAGAACAAGTCACGTTGGAATGCACCGAGGCGAAGAAAGAGGGCAAGCCGGCCTCCCGCTACCTGACCTTCCGGAACAAGAAGACCGTCACCGAGCGCATCGAGAAGAAGAAGTACAACCCGCACCTCAAGCGGCACACCCTCCACAAGGAGATCAAGTAACCTCCGCGCGAGTCCCGGTCTCCGAGGACTCCGCTTACGAAAAAGCCGGGCTTAGGCCCGGCTTTTTACTTTTCCCCTCAGGCCTGCGCGCTGGGCTTCTCGATTGACGGGGGCGCGAAGGGGCCGGCGGAGCCTCCGAGGACCCCGTGCTGTTGCCGTCGGGCCGCCCGCCAACCCTCCCGGTGCTTGCGGATCCAATCGAGCAACGCGCGCTCAAACCCAATGTCATAACCGAGACGCTCCGACTCGATCCACTTGTGCTTTAGGATCTCCTCCCGCTCGGCCAGAAATTCCTGATAAAGGCTCGATTGCTTCACGAACTCGCGGGAAGTCTGGGACTCGGGAGGTCGCTGCGACATGGACGAGGCCGATTGAGGCCGAGGGTTACAAGGCTGTCAATTCCCGCGGGGTAACTGGGGCGAACCACCTAGCTGACTGCCGGCTTGGGCGGCAACCGTTGAATGAGTTCGCGGCCGATCCCCGCGAAGATCTGTGCCGCCTCACCGTCCGGGTTGGCGACCACTACGGGTGCCCCGGCGTCGCCGCCGGCGCGGATTTCCGGGAAGAGTGGGACCTGGCCGAGGAGGGTGGTGTCGAGGCGTTCCGCCGTCGCGATACCGCCCCCCGTGCCGAAGAGCGCGTGGCGCTGGCCGGAGGGATCGGTGAAGTAACTCATATTCTCCGCTACGCCCAGCAGCGGTACGTTGACCTTGCGGAACATCAGGCCGCCCTTGCGCGCGACATTGGTGGCCGCAGCCTGTGGCGTGGTGACGAGCACGGCACCGTCCAGGGGCAAGGTCTGGACGAGCGAGAGTTGGGCGTCGCCCGTACCGGGCGGCAGGTCGATCAGCAGCAGGTCCAGTTCCCCCCACCGCACGTTCTGCACGAACTGCTGGATCGTCTTCATAATCATCGGGCCGCGCCAGATGACGGGCGTGTTGTCGTCGACCAGAAACCCCATGCTCATCACCTTGACCCCGTGGGCCTCCATCGGGATGAGCTGGGCGTCGGCGCCGTCGCCCTCGACCTCGGGGCGGCCGCTCAGGCCCATCATTAGGGGCACGCTAGGCCCGTAGATGTCGCAATCCATCAGGCCCACGCGGCCGGGCCGGCCCTCCGCGGCGAGCGTGCGCGCGATAGCGCAGGCGAGGTTGACGGCAAAGGTGCTCTTGCCGACCCCGCCCTTACCCGAGGCGATGGCGACGGCGTGGCGGATTCCGCGGGCTGCCGGCGCGTTGCCGGGCAGGTTGCCGGCCGCGGCGGGGGTGGCGGGGGCGGTGGCCTTGGCCGCGGCGGACACGGCGATCTCGACCAAAATATCCTTTACGCCGGGTTGGCCCCGCAGCGCCTGTTCCACCCCCGCTTTCAATTGCAACGGAATCTGCGGGTCCGTGGTCGAGAGCGCGAGGGACACTTTGACCGTGCCGTCCAAAAAGCCTGCGGAGCGTACCAGCCCGAAGGAGACGATGTCCCGGCTGAAACCGGGGTATTTAACGAGCTTGAGGCGGTCCTGGATGGCGTCGGGAGTCACGGAGGAAAGGGAGAAGCAGTTAAGGGTTGTTATCGGGGAGGGGGGCGCAAATAGAAATGCCATCCCGCTATGGCCCTTTCCCGCCGCCACTTCCTCGCCTCCGGACTCGCCGCCGCTGCCGCTCCCGCCTTTGGGGCGCAGCCCTCTCGTAACATCGGTGAGGTCCGGATCGACGTCGACACGGCGACGGTGCCGGTGCGGGTTTCTGGGACCACCCCGGACCTGCAGGCGCTGGCCTTGACGGCCTTCCGGGCGCACGGCCGCTACCGTCTCGTCTCGAGTGGACAGGCCTTCGACCTGAAGTTCTCCGCCGCGGGCGCCAACCAAGTGCGGGTGGAGATCACCCGCGGCTCCGCGGGTACGCTGGTGCACGCTGAAACCGTGGCCGGCTCCACGCCCCGGCAGGCCCTCCTCAAGGCCGCGGACGTCGCCGTGGTGAAGACCAACGGCCTTGGCCTGCGGGGATTCTTCACCGCGCGCTTGGCCTTTGTGTCGCGCCGGGCTGGCCGTGGGGAGGTCTATACCTCGGACCTATTCCTCGGCGAGGCCCGCCAGATCACCCGGGACAATGCCCACGTGCTCAGCCCCCGCTGGTCGCCGGACGGCTCGCGCGTCATTTACACGAGTTACTTCCGCTCCAATGCGCCCGACGTCTTCGTCTCCAATGTCTCCAGTGGGGCGCGCGAGACCTTGATCAGCTTCCGCGGCACCAACAGCGGCGCGCGGTTCAGCCCCAGCGGGCAACAGATCGCCGTGGTGATGACGGGCGAGGGCTCCTCGGAGATCTACGTGACCAACGCCCAGGGCCGCCAACCCTCGCGGAAGACGCGCTCGGATGCCGTAAAATCCTCTCCCTGCTGGTCTCCGGACGGAAGCCAGTTGGTGTTCGCGATGGAGCCGGGCCCCCAGCTCTACCAGATGCCGGCTGCCGGCGGGGCGCCCCGTCGCCTCGCGCTCAACCTCGGCACCTACGCGGCGGAACCGGATTGGAGCCGCACGGATCGCAATAAGATCGCCTGCACGGTCCGGGTGGGGCGCCAGTACCAGATCGGGGTCTTCGACCTCGCGAAGGGCGCGGGCAAGGTTGCCTCGAAGGCCAGCTTCGACGGTGTGGAGCCTTCGTGGCTCGCCGACGGCCGTCACCTCGTCTACACCGCGCGCGACCGGTCCTCGAGCGTCCTCTGCGTGCTCGACACCGAAACGGGCAACAGCACGCGTCTCGGCACGCCGGACGCGGCCGCGCTGCAGGCGTGCGTCTGGACCCCCGGAATCTGAGGCCAAGCGACGGATGCGCCCGGGCCGCCCAAGGGTGAGGGTGTGGGAATGAACCGTATTGAGGGCCTCCTTTGCGGGCTGCTGATCTGGGCCGGTTTGGCCCTACCATTGCCGGCAGCCGTCCCGGTCGCGGCGGACTCGCGGGTGGCCGCCCCTGTCTTCCAAACCGCGGCGGACCGGGAGGCGAACTTGGTCATCGCGATGGTGGCGCGGATCGAGCTGATGCCCCAGGTGGCCGCGTGGAAACAGCGCCGGGGACAGCCCGTGCTGGACCCGGTCCGTGAGGCGGCAGTGTTGCGCGTCTGGCGGGTCGAGGCCGAGGCGCTGGGACTGGCCCCGGACCCGATGGAGGAGTTTCTCCGGCTCCAGATCGCTTGGGCACGGCGGCGCCAGGAAGCGCTCGTCGCGGAATGGCGGGCGACCGGTGTGCTCCCGGCGGAGCCACCGGACCTGAACACCGTGCTACGGCCGCGGTTGGACGAAGTGGGTCGTGAACTGCTGGCGGCGGCTTTCCTCACGGCCGGGGAGGAACCGCCGGCTTCGTCCGACCCCTGGGCCCGGCTGGCGGGCATCGCCGGTCTCGCTCCGGTGGAACTCCGCGCACTGAAGGCCGCGCGGGGCGCCTTGCGCCGGACAGGGACCGCGACCCTGGCGGGGTTACGCCGCGTCGGGGTCCTCCGCGTGGGCACCACGGGCGATTACTCGCCCTTCAGCTCGGATGCCGGTGGCGTGCTGCGGGGGCTCGACATCGAACTGGCGCGGGAACTCGCAGGCGCGCTCGGCCTGCAACCCGTTTTTGTGCCCACGTCGTGGCCGGGCTTAATGGCCGACCTGCGCGCGCACCGCTTCGACCTCGCGCTCTCCGGCATCACCGTAACGGCGGAACGCGCCCGGGAAGCCGCCTTCTCCATCGCCTACCTGCAGGATGGCAAGACGGCCATCGCCCGCCGGGGGGACGCGCCGCGGTTCGGTTCCCTCGCCGCGATCGACCAAACGGGGGTGCGCGTGATCGTCAACCCGGGCGGGACCAACGAGCGCTTCGTGCGGGAGCATCTGCGTCGCGCGGAGATCCTGCTCCACCCGGACAACCGGACCATCTTCGCCGCCTTGGCCGAGGGCGGGGCGGATGTGATGTTCACCGACGGAATCGAGGTCCGCTTGCAGTCGCGCCGGGACCCCCGCCTCGGGGGCACGCTGGCCGAGCCGCTGACGCGGGCTGGCAAGGCCGTGCTGCTGCCCCGGGACGCGGACTGGCGTGGTGCCGTGGACGCGTGGCTGGGGCCGTTGGTGACCTCGGGCGCGGTCGCGGAACGGCTGGAGCGGGCCCTCGCGCAAGCGGCGGGTGAGAAGCGGCTTTGACACCCGCGGTCCCGGCCTCATCCGTTCCCGCCACTATGCTGCAGTCGCTTCGCATCCGGAATCTGGCCCTGCTCGAGGCGGTGGAACTGGAGTTCACCCCGGGCTTCACCGCCGTCACCGGCGAGACGGGCGCCGGTAAAAGCATTCTGCTGGGCGCGCTGAGCCTTTTGGCGGGGGAGCGGGCGGACAAGACCGTGATCCGTCAGGGCGCGCCCGCGGCGGAGGTGGAGGCTGCCCTGCACTTCGCGGCCCCGGAGCGCCTCAATGCGGTGCTCGAGGAGCTCCAGTTACCCCCGTGCGAGGAGGGTGCGCTGCTGCTGCGGCGCACCCTCCCGCGCGACAAGGCGCCCCGGATCACCGTGAACGGCAGCCTAGCCACCCTCGCGGCGCTGCAGCGGCTGGGCGAGGTGTGGATCGACTTCCACGGCCCCAGCGAGCCACGGCGGCTCCTGCGGGATGACTGCCAGCGCGAGTTACTGGACCTCTTTGGCCGTCACGGGCAGGACCTAGCGGCGTATGGCGAGGCCTTCGGGCGGTGGCGCGAGCGGGCGGCCGAGCAGCGGCGGGTGGCGGCCGAGGCGCGCCTCGCGCCCGACCAGATCGACTTCCTC
>JBILWD010000430.1:0-2725 GCA_044370095.1 Opitutaceae bacterium
GAATGGAAAGCGATCGTCACCCGCTTCCAGAAACCCTCCCTGCCCCGCGCGCTCTGGCAGCTCGTGAACACGGTCGGCGGCTTTGTGCTCCTGTGGGTATTGCTGCACTGGAGCCTCGAAGTGTCCCTCTGGTTGACCGCGGCTTTGGCCGTGCTGGCGGGCGGGCTGCTCGTCCGGGTCTTCATCATCTTCCACGACTGCGGGCACGGCTCCTTCTTCGCGTCCCGCGCGGCCAATGACGCGGTGGGGTTCGTCTGCGGAATGCTGACCTTCACGCCCTACCATCACTGGCGCTGGGAGCATTCGCTGCATCACGCGAGTTCGGGCGACCTCGACCGTCGCGGGGTGGGCGACATCTGGACGATGACCGTGCGAGAGTACCTCGCGGCTCCGCGTTGGCGGCGGCTGGCCTACCGGCTCGCGCGCCACCCGCTCGTGCTCTTCTTCCTCGCACCAGCCCCGCTCTTCCTACTCCGCGAGCGGATCCCGTCGGCGGGCGCGCGGAAGGCGGAACGCCGGTCGGTCTGGCGGATGAATGCCGCGATCGCGGCGATGGTCGCCCTGCTCGTCTGGTGGTTTGGCTGGAAACCCTACCTGCTCATCCAGCTCACGATCTCGGTGGTCGGTGGCGCGATTGGCGTGTGGCTATTCTACGTGCAGCACCAGTTCGACGAGGTTTACTGGGAGCGGGGAGAGGCGTGGGACTACACCACGGCGGCGCTGCAGGGCAGTTCCTATTACCGGCTACCGAAGGTGCTGCAGTGGTTCTCGGGCAACATCGGGTTCCACCACATCCACCACCTCAGTCCACGGATCCCGAACTACAATCTCGAGCGCTGCCATCACTCGCACCCGATCTTCCGCGACGTGCGGCCGCTCACGTTACGCCGGAGCCTGCGCGCGCTGCGCCTGCACCTCTGGGATGAACGGCGGCGCCGGCTCGTGAGTTTCGGCGAAGCGCGGCGGCGACGCGCGCAATTCGGGACCGAGCTCCCCCCCGGGCAAGCGGCCTGAACGGCGCGACGTTCAGCGCCCGCGCCCTGGGATCCGATTGAGAGTGTAGTAGGCGCGGGCGTGGCGCAGCGGCTGGCCGCCCGCGGAACGCATCTCTCCGAGGATGAGCTCGTGCACGTAGCCCGGTCGCAGACCGCCACACCGCAGCGCCACGCTCCGCCGATCCGCTGCCACCGCGACCGCCTCGACCGTCACCGGCTGGGGATCCGTCTCCGGGCTCCCGTAATTTTGGCGGTACAGGTAGGTGTAGCTGTTGAGGGTGAACAGCGCCGGCGTCACCACCGCCTCCTCCGCCAGCGGCTCCGTGAAGGTCAGACGGAAACCGTCGGGCGTCGCCTCCATCCGCTGGAGCTCGAACGGCACCTTACCGGTCCAGCGTAGCCGCTCGAGGCCGAAGGAACGCGAACCGAGGGAATTCCAGCCGCGGTTGGACTCGCCCACGATCATCGAGCCGTCGCCGAGGAACGCCATCTGGAGCACCGCCGACTGGAGCTGTTCCTGGAACGGGAAACACGCGCCTTGGTACTCGCCGTCGACCTGCTCGAGGAACACGCGGTTGACCTGCGCGAGGGTGAAATCGCCCACGAACAGCTGCCCCGCGAACGGGCCGAAGGCGCCGCCCGTCCGGTCGCAGACGATGCCCGTCGTGCTCTGCCCCATCTTCGCATAGGGGAACCACACCGCGGGCAGCGCGAAACCCGGGATGCGCGCCGCCGCCTCCACTACGGTCAGGCCGGCCGGCAGCGGTCCCGGATCCCGCACCGGCGACTCGGGCCGCCGGGTCTCGGGAATGGAATCCGCGTGACCGTAGAACTTCCCCGGCCGCACGTGGATCAGCGGGCACGTGCCCCACCAGTTCCCCTGCTGGTCCGTCGCGAACACATCTCCCGCTAGGTTGACGCCGAGGCCGAACGGCGATCGGAACCCGGCCGCCACCGGCAGCAACTGCCCACCGGGCGCCTGCCGCATTGCCCAGCCACGCCAGAGGGGCCCCGCGGGCCGGTGGCCCTCCATCTTCGTCGGCGCGCCGATCGTCACGTTCAGCGTCACCCACAGGTTGCCCTCGTGGTCGAACACCGGGCCGTAGGCGTACTCGTGGTAATTGCCGGTGAGGCCCCAGCCCTTGGCTGCGGTCTCGTAGAGGTCGGCGACGCCGTCGCCATCGCGGTCGGCGATCCGCGTGACCTCGCTGCGCTGTGCGGTGTAGAGGGCGCCGTCCCGCCAAGTCAGGCCCAGCGGCTCGTGCAGGCCCGTCGCGAAGCGGCGGAAGCGGGCGCGCGCCGGATCCTCAAGCGGGTTCTCCAGGATCCAGATCTCTCCCTTGCGCAGGGTGAGCGCGGCCCGCCCGTCCGGCAGAAGCGCGATGCCGCTCACCTCGAACTTGCTCTCGGTCGGGAGCGCGTAGGGAGTCAGCTCATACGCGGGCGCGGCCGGGACCGCGCCCCGGGCGAGGGCCGCACTCAGCGCGAGGAGCAGCGCGGCCCGCGGCCCGCGGGGGCAACGCCCGGGGCTCACGGCAGCACCTCCTCAAAGCGGGCCTCGCCGGCGGAGTCGAAAGCGATCGGCAGCGGCGTCGCGCCAGGGGCTACCCCCCGGAAAAGCCAGCCCGGACCGCCGCCGCGCACCCGCAGCACCCGGCGGTAGCCCGGGCCCGTCGCGTCGGGCCGCAGCGTGTCCTCGACCTGCAGCGGGCCGGCCTCGTACCGGAAGG
>JBILWD010000431.1:0-2717 GCA_044370095.1 Opitutaceae bacterium
GCATCCTCGAGGAGCGCGGCGACATCGAGCTGATCCCCGACGTGCTCTGCAATTCCGGAGGCGTGATCGTCTCGTACTTCGAGTGGCTGCAGAACCTCTCCAGCTTCTACTGGGATCGCGACGAGGTCCTGACCAAGCTCTTCGCGATGCTCGACCGGGCCAAGGATGCGGTCGAGGCGCAGCGCCGGAAATTTAAGTTCAGCCGCCGCCTCGCCGCGCTCACGCTCGGCATCCAGCGGGTCGCCGACGCCAAGCAGAGCCGCGGGCTGTTCCCCTGAACCGCCGCGCGCCGCCGCTCAGGTCCGCAGCGCCCGCGGGTTGAACACCGCGACCGCCCCGGGCCGCAGCAAGCGGAGCAGCGCGACCATTTCCGCCCGCGGAAGCGCGAGACACCCCGCGGTGCCCCCACCCCGGTCGTCGCGCACGTGGACAAAAATCGCGCTGCCGGCTCCGGGCACCACGGGGTCGCAGTTGTAATCCAGCACCAGGCCGAATTCGTAGAGCCCATCCTCGCGGCGCATTCGCTCCGCGCTCCGCGCCGGATGGGGCGCGGTCACCCAGCGGTTGTAGTCCGGCGACGCCGGGTCGTCGACCCAGAGGTCCGCCGCCGTGCAGGCCCGGTAAGGCAGGGCCGTCTCGGCGCTCGCGGCATAGCCGAAGGCGAGGCTGATACCGAAGACCCCCGAAGGGGACCGGCCATCGCCCTCCCGTTTCTCTCCCGGCGCAGCGAAGCCTACCCGCCCCGCCACCGCCTCTCCGCAGGCCCAGATCCGAGTCCAGCCGCTTAGCCCGTCCGCCCACAGGCTCGCGTGCGCCTCCGGCAGGATGGCCCCCGGCTCCGCGACCAGCGCCAGCCTCACCCCGGCGGCGCGCAGGCGCGAGCCCCAGGCTGGCTCGCCCGGTGCCGATTCCCTACCCGCGTTCACGGCGCCGCGGCCACGCGGCCAGGAACGCGATGCACCGTGCCGGCGATCACGCGGACCACCTCGCGCCCGTCAACGTCGCGCAGGCGACAGGTCAGCTCGACCACCTGGGCGGGAACCAGCCCGGGAATCACCAGCCGCACCCCGCGCGGATCCTCCGCGCTGACGGCGGCGACCACGGGCCAGGTGCGCTCGTTCAACCGCGGGCTCCCGTAGCTCGCGCTCCGCCGCAGGTCCCAGGCCCGCACCGTGAAATCAGCCGCGGCGACCGCGCCGGGCGGGTCGCTGAAGGTCAGGTCCACCCCGTCCGCCCGGATGTGCCACCCCACGGGCAGGAGCGCGGGCCGGCCCGTCGGCCGCAGCCGGTAGAAGCCGCCCTCCTGCAGGGTCTGCGAGGTGGCCCACGCGGAAAGGCCCGCGAGGTAAAGGTCCCCCGATCCGGGATGGAAGCGCGCCCGCATTATCCCCGTCGGGAAGTCCGGCACCGGCAGCGCGCAAACCGCCCCCTGCGACTCGCCACCGCCCGGCTCGCTGATGAGCACCTCGAGGCGGCCCACGCCGTAAGAAAGGTTCAGGTGCGTGCCGGCCCAGCGTTCCCAGCCGCGGCCGTTCACCGCGATCAGTTCCGCCGGCGAACGGTCGAACGCTTTATCGATCCAGCACACCGGCGGCGCCATCGCGGCGTCGGACGCGTCCGCGGGCGCGCCGTGGCTCCACTGGTTGCCATAAAAACGCCCGGGCACCACCCGGTTGATCCGGTTCATCGGCATCCAGTGGCCCTCTTGGTCGGTCACGTAGAAGCTGCCATCCGGGTTGAGGCACACGCCGTTGGCCGCGCGGAAACCGTTCGCGAGGATCTCCGTGCCGCGACCATCCGCGCTCACCTTGAGCAGCGTGCCATGGTGGGGCACGAGGGCGGTCCGCGCGTGGCGAGCGCTCTTCGCGTAGTAGAAGTTGCCCGCCGCATCCGTCTGGAGGCCCATGGCAAACTCGTGGAAGTGCTCCGTCACCTGATGGTCGCTGTTGAAGCTCTCCAGAAAGTCCGCCTCCCCGTCGCCATCGCGGTCGTGTAGCCGCACCAGCTGATCCCGGCAGGTGACGAACACCTCCCCGTCGCGCACGCGCACGCCCAGCGGCTGGAACAGGCCGGCCGCAATGCGCCGCCAGCGCACGGTGCCGGTGCTATCACCGAGCCCCGTCACGCGCCACACGTCCCCGTCCCACGTACACACGAAGGCCTCGGTCGCGCCCGGCGCGAAGTCGAAGCCGCCCGGACGGACGCGCGCCCGCCACGGGTTGTCCGCCGGCAGGGACAATCGCTCCCAAGCGAAGGCGCCGCCCGCGGGGCTAGCCACCACCGGCGCGGCCAGTTCCTCCGGCCAGCGCGACGGCCCCCCCGCGAGAAACGGCGCGAGTTCCGCGGGTTCGCCGGCCGCGGCGGGCACCGGGGAACCAGGCCGCGCCAACCGCAAAGCCAGCCGTACCGGGGTCGCACCCGCCGGGATGCGCAGCGTGACAAACCCCTCGCCCCGGCCCAGTTCGAGCCCCGGGCCGCCGCGCAAGCCGACGACCGCGCCCTCGTCGGCCACCCGCAGGAGAAGGTCGCGCGCGGAGCGGGCCACGTTGAGGGTGCGGACAAACACCGGCTGCGCCGGCGAGCCCTCGAGGTCGTGCGTCTCGAGGACAACGGTCCCGCCCACCTCGTATTCTAGGACCACGCGTTCCGCGGGCCGGTGGAGACCGCGGTAACGCATCCAGTCGCGGGGCAGCGGCCCAAAGCGACGGCCATCGACG
>JBILWD010000432.1:0-2713 GCA_044370095.1 Opitutaceae bacterium
TCAGCGCAGCGTCTTGATGTGCAGGATGAGCGATTCGACCTGCGTGTCCGAGAGCACGCCCGCGAAGCTGGCCATCGCGTACTCGCCCTTCTCGAAGCCCCCCGCTAGCTTCGCCGTGGGGTCGAGAATCGACTCGCGCAGGTAGGCCTCGTCGATCCTCAGCTTCACGGCCTTACCGCCGACGTAGACGGTCCGCTCGCTGCCGTACAGCCCCTGCCAAGGTGGGCCGGAGCGCGCGACGGCGAGGTCTTGGCCCGCGCCGTGGCAGGCCGTGCAGGCGAACAGTTGCGCCAGGCGCGCACCCTCCTCCGCACTCGCGATGCCGGCCGCCACCGTGGCGGCGACCCGCGGGGTCAGGTCAATCGTCAGCGGCCCGAACCCCTCCCGTTCCGGATCGAAGGGCGTCAGCTCGCGCGGCGTGGTGTACGCGTTCTCCTCGAGTCGCTCGCCGGTGACCGTGGCGAGCGACCAGCCCACGCGCAGCTGCATCACGGGCTGCAGCCCGGGCACCGCGACGAACACGGACCGGCCGTCCCGCGAGAGGTAGGCCGCGCTGGGCGTGAACGCGTCCTGGCCGGGGGAGCCGTCCGCCTTGTACTGGGCCGAGCCGTACTTGTGCGTCCGACGGTAAGACCAGCCCTGAAGCGAGTAGCTTGCTGGGTCGGTCGCGCGCCGCGGGTCCAGCGGGGAGCCGAAGCGCAGCAGCACGCCGCGGTCGAGTACGGCGAGTTCTCGGGGCAGCGGGTCGGGGCGTCCCGTGTGCCGCAGGCGGCCGAGCCCGGCGGGCACGTCGATCACGTTGCCCCAGCCGAGCACCTGGAAACCAGCGAGGTAGAGCAGGCCGTCGCGCGGGTTCACCGCGCCGTTCAACGGCGGGAAGGCGAAGCCGCGCGTGATGCTCACGACGGCTGCCTGCGGTTCCGTGCCGCGGCGATTGAAGAGCACCTGGAACAGCTCGGGGCGGTTGTAGCCGATGTGGACCAGGCTCCCGTTGAGTGGGCCGAGGCGCGCGTCGTGCAGCCAGACCTGCGAAAGCGCGGAGGCGTTCACCGGATGCGGGATCCAGGTGAGCGGCTCCACCACCGGCGCCGGGTACTGCTCAATCGGAGTGAAAGGCGGGAGGAAGCCGTGGAAACGGCCGTCGCGCACAACGTGGAGGGGCGTTGAGGGGATGTACTGCCCCTGCTGGTCGCTGGAGGTCACGAGCCCCGTGCGCGGGTCGACGCCGATGTTGGGCTGGCGAAAACCGTAGCCGAGCACGGTCGCGGTTCGCCCGTCCGCGGAGATGCGGAGGACGCCGCCATTGTGCTTGCCCTGAGTGGTCGCCTGCTGCCCGCCCTTGGCGATCACGAACTCGCCGCCCGGCGCGGGACGGATCTGCGAGGGGAACTCGCGCAGGTCCGCGGTCTGGCCGAACGCGTTCGAGAAGAGCTCGTGCACGTCCGCCTCGCCGTCGCCGTCGAGGTCGCGCAGCCGCCAGATGCCGTTGCGGTCGAAGGCCATCAACTCGTCGCCGCGCACGGCGAGCGACATCGGCTCGTGGAGCCCCGACGCGAACCGCCGCCACCGCGGCTGCCCCGCCGGCTCGTGCAACCCGCGCACCAGCCAGACGTCGCCGTCGAGCGTGACGACGGCCGCGGTGCCGTCCGGGAGGAACTGGATGTCGCTTGGCCGCACGGCGCGGCGCCGCGGGTTCGGGTCGGGCAGGCCGATGGGGTCGATGACGAACGCGGTGGTCGCCTCCGCCATTTTCACGGTGGTCGGCAACTCCTCCGGCCAGCGCGCGCGGTTGCGGCCGGTGAGCGCCGGCGGCTCCCCGGCGAGGGTGGTCGCCGCGGGGCCCGGGCCCGCGAGCACGGTGAAGCGCAGCGGCGCGGTGCGCGCGGGCAAGTCCACGACGTGCATCCCCTGTTCGAAGGAGAGGGCGGCGCCTCCGGGGACGGCCGGCGCAGCGAGGCGGAGGGCGACGCCCGCGGCGGTGCGGCCGGCGAGCAGGCGCAGGGCGGGACCGGGGCCGACTTCCACGGTGCGGCCGATCCCGGGTTCCGCGGCGGTGCCGGCGGGGAAGAAGCGCTCGCGCACCGTCGCGCCCGCGACCTCGTACTCCAGCACGGCGCCGTCCGGCAGCAGTTGGACGGCGCGGAAGCGGCCGCGCTCCGGCGGTAGTGGCCCACGGCCCGGCTCCTCGGGGCTCGGGGCCGGTGTCCGCGGGTCCGTGCGGTCGAGCGGGCCGGCGGCCTGCCAGCCGGGATGCACGCCCGTGGCGAGCCAGGCGGTGCCGGCGAGTTGCGGGAGTTTCTCCTGGCCGCCGGGCGTCTTGCGGCCGATGTCGTGGTAGGAGCCCGGGGCGAGGGCGGCCGCGGTGACGCCCTCCCCGCGCCAGAGGGCGACCAGCCGGAGCAGGTCCGGGTCGAAGCCGGCCCAGAGGCCGCCGCCGAGGTTCAGCACGAGGCCGCGCGGGGCGAGGTTGTCGGTCGGCAGTCCGGCTCCTGCCGCGCGGGCGTCGAGGATGGAGGAGAAAAACGGGAAGTCAGCTTCGACCCAAGGCGCGGAGGAAGCCGCGACCTTGGGGGGCGGGGCCTTCTTTGCGGCCTTCGGCGTGGCGGCAGTCGCCGTCGGGGGCAGGAGGGCCGCGAGCGCGAGCAGCGACACGAGGGCCAAGGGGCGGGGCAGGGCGGTGCGGCGGGGAACGGGCATCGGGGAACGGGCGACG
>JBILWD010000433.1:0-2709 GCA_044370095.1 Opitutaceae bacterium
TCGGCAACGCCGGGACGCTCACGATGGCGGTCATCGGGCTCGCGGTGTTCGGCCTCGGCTGGGGGTTCTTCGACTGCAATAATATGCCGATCCTCTGCCAGATCGTCCGGCCCGAGTGGCGCGCCACTGGCTACGGGCTGATGAACCTCGTCAGCATCAGCTGCGGCGGGTTCGGTGACTGGCTGTTCGGCTGGCTGCGCGACCGCGACGTCGCCCTGAACGTGATCTTTGGCGCCTTCGCCGGGGTCGCCCTCTTCTCGGTGCTGATCGTCTTGCTGATCCGGCCCGCGCCCACCGGCGACGACGCGAAGCCTGCCTCCTGACCCGTGGCGCCGCCGCTGCCGCCCTGTTCCGCGGCGCCCTCGCCGGGCGCCTTCTGGCGCCACCGTTGGCTCCTCGGGGCCGGGGTGTTGCTGCTGGGAGCGTGCCCCGCATTCGGCGCCGCCTCGCGGCCCAACGTGCTCGTCATCCTCGCGGACGACCTCGGCTGGCGCGATCTCCGCTGCACGGGCAGTCCGTGGCACGACACGCCGCACCTCGACCGGCTCGCGCGGGAGGGCACGCGTTTCACCCAGGCCTACGCCGCGGCCCCGATTTGCTCGGCCGCCCGCGTCGCCCTGCTGACCGGCCGTTCCCCAGCGCGGCTCGGGTTCGAATTCGTCACCAAGCCCGCCTCCGCGCGCCCGCCCGGCGGGTTGCCGCTGCGGGTCCCGCCGTACCCGCTCGACCTGCCCCTTTCGGAGGTGACGCTCGCGGAGATCCTTGCGCCTGCGGGCTACGCCACGGGGTACTTCGGCAAATGGCACGTCAGCGCGCACCACGGCGGCTACCTCGGCTGGTCCCCGACGCACGGGCCGCGGCAGCAGGGCTTCGCGGAGGGCGACGCCGAGTTCGGCCTCCATCCCTACGCCTATCCGGGCCGCCCGGGGGTGCGGGAGGAGACGCTCCCTTTCGGGCAGTACGGCGAGGACGAGCTGACGACCAAGGCGATCGCGTTCCTGCGGGCGCGGCGGGATCGGCCGTTCTTCCTGATGCTCGGGCACTACTTCGTCCACGACCCGATCCACAGCCGCGCTGCTTGGCTGGTGCGCAAGTACGCGGCGCGCCTTCCCGCCGGGGCCGATCCGCGGCGGGCGGAGTATGCGGCGATGGTGGAGACGCTTGATCACCTCGTGGGGCGCCTCCTTGCCGCGCTGAACGAACTGGGCTTGGCCGATAACACGCTCGTGGTCTTCACCTCGGACAACGGCGGGCATCCGGCGTATTCGGCCAACGGGCCCTTCCGGGGGAGCAAGTGGAACCTCCACGAGGGCGGCATCCTGGTGCCGTGGATCGTGCGCTTTCCCGGCCGCGTCCCGCCGGGTGCGGTGAGCGACGTCCCGTTTAGCGGCACGGACCTGCTGCCGACCCTGGCGGCCGCCACCGGTGCGCGGCTACCCGCGGGCGTGACGCTGGACGGGCGCAACCTCTGGCCGGTGTGGCGGGGCGAACCCGCGGCGACCGAGCTGCTCACCCGGCCGCTGCTCTGGCACTTCCCGTACTACCATCCCGAGACCAACTTCGCGGCGGCGCGGGCGGCGATCGGCGTGGATGATTTCGCCGTCAGCCAGACGCGGCCCCACGCCGCCCTGCGCCTCGGCGACTGGAAGCTACTCCACCACTTCGAGGGCGCGCGCGACGAGCTTTACCATCTCGGGCGCGACCCCGGGGAGCAGACGGATCTCGCGGCGCGCGAGCCGGCGCGGACCCGTGAGCTCCGCCGGCGCCTAGACGCGGCCCTCGAGGAGGCAGGCGCCCGGCGGCCGACACGGGCCGATCCCTGACCGACGGTGTGCCGCTCAGAAGCGGCCGCTCACCCCGGCGGTCACCGTCACGCCCGGAATGCGCACTTCGGAGATTTGGTCGGCGATCCCGCGGTAGAACGACTGCGGAGCGTTGAAGATGTTACCGACGTCGAGGGAGAGCGTGACCGCGGGGCGGAGCTGGTAGGCCGCGCCGGCGTTCACGATCGTGCGTCGGTTGGTGTACTGGTTGCGGCCGGAGCCCGCGGCGGTGAAGGCATTCAGGTACTCGCCGGTGCGGTTCCAGACTACGCGGGCACTGAAGCCGCCGTGCCGCCAGTGCAGGTTGGCGTTGCCCGTGAAGGGCACGAAGCCGGGCACTTCGCCGGACTTGCGCTCGTCGGTGCCGCCAAAGTTCCCCCGGGTGTCGAGGAAGGTGAAGTTGGCGCCGCCGCCGAGCCCGCGCAGCCAGCCCGGCAGGAAGGTGAACTGCTGCTGGTAGCTGAGCTCCCAGCCCCGGACGCGGGCTGAGCCGAGGTTGCGCGTGGTGAGCAGGCTGAAGCCCGCGTACTCGCCGTTGTAGCCGTTGTCCGGCCCCGAAGGCACCGTCCCGGAAAGGATGCCGGAGACGAAGTAATCGGTGATGCGCTTGTCGAACCACGAGACGGAAACGTTGCCGACCGGCTCGAAGTAATACTCGAGGGAGGCGTCCCAGCTCGTGGCCATCCGCGGGCGCAGCGAGGGGTTGCTGATGGTCAGCGTTTGGGCCTGCTCGTTCACCGTCTCGCTCGGCATCAGGTTGGAGAGCGGGGGGCGACCGAAGCTGGTGGACCAGCTGACGCGGCCCTTGAGGTTGGGGAGGAAGTCGTGCGTGAGGTGCGCGCTGGGGAAGGACTTCGTGTAGCTCCCGGAGAGCTCGCGGCGGTTG
>JBILWD010000434.1:0-2702 GCA_044370095.1 Opitutaceae bacterium
GGCCCAGGTCATGCCCGCCGGCAACACGAGGGGATCCGTCTCGAGTCCGAGACCGAGCCATTCGAGGCGCACCTCAAGGGAAGCCGCGCCCACGGAACTAAACAGCAGCGTCGTCGCGACCTCGACCACGACGCCCGGCTTCACCCGCAGGTCGAAGGTCTTCTCGGCGCCGGGATCAAGGGTCAGGTTCTGATCAGTCTCCATCGCCGCGATGTGGGTCTGCGCCGCATAGCCCACCGCCTGCACCACAAAGCGCCGCGAGAGGGTGTCGGCCGCGCGGTGGCGGACGGTGAGCCGCAGGCGCGAGGCGCCCGCCGGGGCCGCGACAAAGAGCCGCCGCGTCTCCGCCGGGCGCAGCGGCACGACGGTGTCCAACTTATGATCGCGGAAGGCCGCGGCCGGCGCGGGCTGGATTACGGTGACCGGCACCGAGAAGACCGGCCCGAGCTCTGGCTTATCCGCCAAAACCGCGTCGACCGTCTCGGCGTGGAACGAGCCGAGTGCCCCCTCCGGCACAGGCGGGGCCGTAACCACCAAGCCGAAGGTGCGCGGGCCATTCGAAAGGTGCACGTAATCCGGCGCTTGGATCCACGGGGCGCTGGAGCGCAGGCGCAGGTCAGCGGCGAAGGCCACCCGGGCCTCCGGCGCGACGGACTCGGCCCACGCTGGGGTGACCTTGACGGAGACCCGGCGACGCGGCTCGGTCAGGACCTCGCGGAGCTGCAGTCCCCGGCCGCGGCTGGTGAAGGTGCCCTGGTCGACCTCGAGGTCATAAAACCCGCCGAACGCCGCGACGCTTTGCAGGGCCTGCAGACGTTCCCACGCCCGCGGCGCGTGGATCAGGCCCGCGCCACGCGTGGCCGCATCCTCGTCGGGTAACGGTTGGGCGCCGAGGATCAGCGCCGCCCTCAGGCGCGCCGGAGAAGCCTCGATCCCCTTCTGCCGCGCCGCGCTCAGGACCAGCGCCGCCACGCCGGCCGCGGAAGGCGAAGCCATCGAGGTGCCGTTCATCATTTCCGCGCCCTTCAGGCCCTCGGTCGAGACACTCGCGAACGCCGCGCCGGGCGCCATCACATCCACCCCCAGATCGCCGTCCTTGGTCGGCCCGCGGCTGGTGAACTGTTGCGCCGTGCCCGGATGGCGCGAGAGCGCCTGGTACAGGACCCGGCCCATTTCGGGAGAAAGGTAAGCCCCCACGCCGAGGACGCGATTGGCCTCGGCACCGGCCGAGCCTGCTGTTCCCAGGGCCGGGCCATTGTTGCCCGCGGAGAGCACCGCGAGGATGTCGTGCCTTTCAACCAGCAGGTCGTAGGTCCGGCTATTGCGGTTGCGACCGTCCTGATAGAGGGAGCGGCCGCCCCAGCTGGCATTGACGATGTCCACGCGGTGCTTGGCCGCGAGGGCGGCCGCGCGCAACTCGCTGGTGCCATAGGAACTGCCGCCCGTGCGGATGTCGCCGATCTTGATCGAGAGGATGCGGGCGCCGGGCGCGATGCCGTCCCGCGCGGGCTCGCCGGGGAAATGCGCCGCGGCGATGGCCGCCACATGGGTCCCGTGGTTACCGCCGACCGTTACAATCGAAAGCAGGTCTCCGCCCTCGTACACCTGGACCCCGAAGGAGGTATTGGTCACCGGTCCGAAGGAGGCGTGCTCGCCGGCTACCCCGAACGGTCGCAGTACCCGTTCGTCGCGCAGGTCGCCGTCCTCGTCCGTATCGACCACGACCCGCCACTGTTCCCCATCGTGCCAGACCAGACAGTCGTGCAGGGCGACGGTCTCGTCGGCCGGGCGGGCGTTCTCGAGAGCCTCGAGGGCTTCGGCGCGGGCGAGGAGGTCGCGTTCGGCGCGGGTGCGGTCTTCGGGGGCCCGGGCCTGGGCGGCACGGCGAGCGGCGGCGTCCGGGCCCCGGTCGCGGGCCGCTTGGCTGCGCGAGGCGGCCGCCGCGCGTTCCCCGGCGCGGAGATCCGAGAGCCGCTTGAGTACGGCGGCGGGGAACAGTTCCGCGGCCGGTTTGAGGCCGAGGCGGAACTCACCCTTGGGATTCACGAGGCCCTCGGGCAACGTCAGGCGGCGGCCAGAGAGGCCCTTGAGCCCGCCGTCCGCCTCCGGGCGGCGAAGCGTGCTGGTGACGACATCGCCCGAGCCGGAGGCATCGAGGATGTCCACCAGCTTCCGTTCCCCGGTCGAGGTGACGGCGAGGCCCGCGGCCGCGGGGTCGACCCCGGTGTCGAAGACCGCGATGACCACGCCCCGGCCGTCCGCCGTAGGCAGGGCGCGGAGGAAGGCATCGGCGGCGACCTCGCGCTTGGGGATCAGGGCGGAGCGCAGCGCGGCGAGGTCGGCGGGTTCCGCCTCCGCGGGGGCGGCGGCGGGGAGGCGGACGGCGAGGCCGAGGAGCGTGGCGAACAGGAGGCGGGGGAACATCGGGGGAACAGGGGGTGGGTTCAGGAGCTGAGGTCGCGGATGCTGCCGAAGCGGGGGTCGAAGAGCCGTTGGTGCGTGTGGACGATCATCCCGTCGGTCAGTCCGGCGAGCCAGTCGCAGATCCGGCGGGCCTTACCGGCCTCGGTGTGCTCGGCGGCGAGGAGACGGCCGACCTGCGGGGGCAGCAGGCGGATGACGCGGGCGCCGGGGGTCACGTAGTGTTCCCAGCAGGAGTGCCAGAGGTCGAACAGGACGCGGCGTGCCTTGTGCTCCATCTG
>JBILWD010000435.1:0-2700 GCA_044370095.1 Opitutaceae bacterium
CTCGCCCGGGGGGATGACGGCACGCCGTGGCGGGTCGTAGGCCCAATGGCGCTGGTAGGGGGCGCCCTCGCGGATCCAGCGCTCGAGGAGGGCACGCGCGGCCGGGGCGACGGGCTTGTTGGCCTCCGGCGGCGGCATCACCTCGTCGGCGTGGGGCGAGGCGAGGCGGAGGAGGAGTTCGCTCGCCTCGGGCCG
Organism: Opitutaceae bacterium; assembly: GCA_044370095.1. Lineage (GTDB taxonomy): Bacteria > Verrucomicrobiota > Verrucomicrobiia > Opitutales > Opitutaceae > ER46. The sequence continues at coordinate 196 of JBILWD010000435.1, forward strand.
GCCCGGCTGGAGGGCGCCGCGGGCGATCGCGTCCTCGCGCTCATCGAGCCGCAGCTTGCCTTTGCGGTTAGCCGCGTCCGGCCCGTGGCAGGCAAAGCAGTGTTCCGCCAGCAACGGGCGGATGTCGCGGTTGAACTCGACGGGGTCCGCGGGCGCGGCCCGAACGGGTGAGAGCGGGAGGGCCGCGAGCAGCGCGGCGGCGATGCGGGGCAGGGGAGGCATAGCCGGCTGCGGAGCGTGGCCCGGGCGCGCCGCGGGCGGCAATCCCGAATGCGCGACCGCGGGCCTCAGGCGAAGACGCCGCCCCCGAGCAGCCGGTCCCCTTGGTAGAGCGCGAGGATCTGGCCAGGCGCGAGCCCGCGTTGGGGCCGCGAGAAGCGCACCTCGGCCGCGCCCTCGCCCAGCGGATTGAATTCCATCGGCACGCGCGGATCGCGGTGCCGCACCCGGCCCTCGAGCGGGCCCGCGACCTGCACCGGTTCCGCCAGCCAGCTGAGCGACTCGATCCTGGCTGTGGCATGGAACAAGCCGGGCGCCTCGGGCTCGTCGAACGCCACCAGCAGGGCCCGGTCGGCCGCCCGTTTGCCGACCACGACGTAGGCACGGTGGTCCGTGTTCGACGGCACGCCGATGCCGCGCCGTTGGCCGAGCGTGTAGTAGTGGAGCCCCCGGTGCTGACCCACCTCTCGGCCGTCCGCGGCGCGCACGATGGGCCCGGGCGCGTCGGGCACGTGGGCCCGGAGGAAGTCGGCCATCCGCACCTGGCCGATGAAACAGATGCCCTGGCTGTCCCGCTTGTCGGCGTTCGGCAGGCCCGCCTCGCGGGCGAGGCGCCGCAGCTCGGGCTTGGTCAGGTGGCCCACGGGGAAACGCGCGTCCGCCAGCTGCTCCGGCCGCAGGAGCGCGAGGAAGTAGGTCTGGTCCTTCCCCGGGTCCACGCCCTCGAACAGCGCGGGGCCGCCGGGGCATTCTAGGCGGCGGGCATAGTGCCCCGTCGCGACCGCGGAGAAGCCTTGGGCGCGCGCCCAGTCGCGGAACACGCCGAACTTCACCTCCCGGTTGCACATCACGTCCGGGTTTGGGGTGAAGCCCTGCTCGTACCCGGACAGGAGGTACTCGACCACGCGCGCCCGGTACTCGCGCATCAGGTTCACGACCTCGAAGCCGATCCCGAGGTGGGCGGCCACCGCGCGTGCGTCCGCGATGTCCTGTTCCCAAGGACAATGGCCGATGATTCCCTCCTCGTTGATCCAGTTCTTCATGTAGGCCCCGGCCACGTCGTACCCGGCCCGCCGGAGCAGGAGGGCGGCGACGGCGCTGTCGACGCCGCCGGAGAGGGCCACGAGGATGCGTTCCGCCATGACTCAGCGTGGCGCGAGGATGCGCGAACGGGTGGCCGGTGGCAGGCCCGCGTCCTCGAGCCATTTTCGGGCGGCCGCCGGGTCCAGGGCCCGCCAGACCGCGTGGGCGGCGGCGAGCGCGTTGGTGCGCGTCGGCTCCGCGGGCAACCCTCGCGCCCACGCCACCGCCTCGGCGGGCGACAACTGGGCCCAGGCGGACGCAAGCGTCACGAAGGCCGCGTCGCGCGCGGAAGGGGTGAGGGACTCCGCCCACGCGATCGCCTCCGCGGGGCGCGCCGCGAGGTGGATCACGAACTGCCCCGCGATGTAGTCGAGGGTCGGTCCCGGGGGCAGTTCGAGGACGTGCCGCGCCGCGGCCGCGGGATCACGCTGCACCCACACGCTGAGGACGGAGCCCAACGCGAGCCACCGGGTGAAATCGATCGTGAGGCCGTTGCTCCACGCGAGGGCGCCCGGGATATCCCGCTCGGCGAGGGCGCGGGCGACGTCGGAGACGATGAGCGTCTGGGCGTCGCCCGGCGGCAGCGCCGGGAGGAGGCGCGCGGCCTCCGCGGGCTGGCGGCGGACAAGGTGGGCGAAAGCTTGCTGGAGCACCCGCTCCTGCGCGTTACCCGCAGGGAGGCTTGCCGCCTCGGCAATGGCCGCGGCCGGGTCGCGCGCGGCTAGTTCTCGGAGACAGGCCTCGAGGGCCGCGGCCCGCTCCGCGCCCGGTTCACGGCTCCGGGCCCAAGTGAGGGCGCCGGACGGATCCCGACGAGCCCAAGACTCGATGAGCGCGCGCAACGCGCTCTCGCGGGCGGGACCGGCCGGCAGGGTTTCCCAGCTGGCGAGGGCTGCGGCCGGGTCCTGCTGGGCCCAGCGGCTGAAGAGAACGCGGAGGAGCTGGCCGCCGTCGCCGGGGTCGGAGAATTCCTGTGCCACCGCGAGCGCGCCCTCCGGGTCCGCGATCCCGAGTTGTTGCACGAGCAGAAAGGCGCCCTGCGTCCGCTCCGGTCCGGCGGGGACGCCGCGGAGGCGGCGGAGCGCCGTGGCCGGATCGGAGGATACGACCGGGGCGAAGATCCGGAAGAAACTCTGCAGGCGGCGGCCCGGGTCTGGCTCGGAGAGCACCTGACTCAGTTCGGCATCGGGTCCCGCGGAACGA
>JBILWD010000158.1:0-8509 GCA_044370095.1 Opitutaceae bacterium
CTCCCCGAGGGTCCGGACGCGATCGCCGCGGCGCTGGCGGATATCACCGCGGGGGACTGGCTGGCGGAACGGCGCCTCTCCGGGCGGGAACTCTCCGTCGGCGTCCTCGAGGGCCGCGCGCTCGGCGTGGTCGAGATCCGGCCCCGTTCGGGGGTATACGATTTCACCAGCAAGTACACGCGCGGGATGACCGAGTACTTCGCCCCCGCGCCCCTCGGGGCGGAGGAGACCGCCACGCTCCAGCGCGCCGCCGAGACCGCCTTCGCCGCCTGCGGCTGCCGGGATTACGCCCGGGTGGATTTCATTTTGGAGCCCGCCGGCCCCTGCCTGCTCGAAATCAACACCCTGCCCGGGATGAAGGAGACAAGTCTCCTGCCGATGAGCGCTCGCTGCACCGGCCTCGACTTCGCCGCCCTAGTCCGGGCCCTCGTCGCCCCCGCCCTGCGGCGCTTCGCGACCCGACGCGGCGCCGGCTGAAGATGGCGCGCGCGCTCCCAGATCCCGATGGCATCCGCAGCTGGCGGGACATCCCCCAGCCAGCGAGCCCGCGCGTAATGTCGCGGGGCGGCCGCTGGCGCCGGCTCCTGCACACCCTGCGCGTCCTGCTGCTGGCCGGGGCCGTGGCCGGCCTCGGCGGCCTCGCTTGGTTCACCGCCGGCGCCCTCAGCCGCGATCCGGGCCGGGTGCCCGACGTGGCCCGCTCTGTCCCGCTGCGCCGTCTCGAGCTCGCGACTACCGCCGGCGGCGTCCTCGATCTCGAGTGGCTGCGCCGCACCCTCGCGCTGCCGCCCAAGGCCACGCTGGTGGAACTGGACCTCGAGGCCCTCCGCGGCCGCCTGCTGGCCGATCCCCAGGTCGTCTCCGCCACGCTCACCCGCCAGTTCCCGGACGTTCTCTCCGTCCGCCTCGCGGAACGCTCCCCCGTGGCTCGGATCCGGGTCGAGCGCCACGGCGAGGCCCGCGACCTGCTCGTCGCCTCCGACGGGGTCGTGTTCCCCGGCGTGAACCAAGACCCGGCCGCGCTCGCCGCGCTCCCTTGGCTGTCTGGACTCGCGCTCCATCCCGCCGGGGACAGCTTCCGCCCGATTCCGGGGATGGCCGCCGTCGGCCAGCTGCTGGCCGACGCCCAGTACGCGGCGATGCCTCTGTACCGGACCTGGGCCTCTCTCTCCCTCGCGCGGCTCGCCTCCGACCGGGAAATCGAGGTCCAGACGCGGGACGGCTCAACGGTTATCTTCAGCGCGGCCCGCGACTTCTTCGTGCAACTGGCGACGCTCGACTACCTCGCCACCCGCGTGCGCCGCGAACCGGGCTCGCACGCGCGCATCGACTTGACCCTCGGGCGCAACGTCCCGGTGATGGTCACGCCGCCGAGGGAGGCCGCGGCCCCGTCGCGCGCGCCTTCGCCCGGGCCCGGCCGCTTCTCCCTCGATTCCTTCCCGCAGCGCTGAACCTCCCTTGAGCTTACGCCCCTACCACATCGGTGCCGTCGAGATCGGGACCTCCAAGGTCACCGTCGTCGTCGGCGAGTACTCCGGCAAGGAGTTGGCCATCATCAGCCGCGCTGAGGTCCCCGCCCGCGGGATCATCAAGGGCGCCGTGGTCGACTACCGCGCGGCCAGCGACTGCACCCACGCCGCCCTCGAGCAGGCCGAGCGCGACGCCGGCGAGCGCATCAGCGGGGTTTTCCTCGCCCAGAGCGGCGGCCACCTCGAGGGCTTCTACAACGAGGCAGCCGTCAACGTGAAGGCCTCCGATAACCTCGTTGAGGCCGGCGACGTCGCCACGGTCTGCGAGCTCGCCAAGGCCAAGCAGTTGCCCCTCGGCCGCTCCGTCGTCCACCACATCCGCCGCCCCTTCCGCGTCGACGGTCGACTCGTCCCCGGCAGCCCCCTCGACCTCGTCGGCCACCGGCTCGAGGTCGGATACTGGACGGTCCACGGCCAGGAACAGCGGCTCGCCGACCTGATCCACGTGATCCAGGGCTTTAATCTGAAGGTAGAGGAACTGGTCCTCTCCAGCCTCGCCTCCGGCCATATGGTGACCTCGCCCGAGGAGCGCCAGCACGGGGTCCTCGTGATCGACCTCGGCGCGGGCACGACCGATTTCGCCCTCTACCGCGACGGATCCCCCCACACCACCGGGGTGGTGGCCGTGGGCGGCGAGCACGTCACCAACGACCTCGCCGTCGCCCTCCGCCTCACCGCGCCGCAGGCCGAGAAACTCAAGCTCCGCCACGGCCGCGCCGAGGTTCAGGCCCGCGACCGCTCAGCCAAGGTCTGGCTCGACGGCAACTTCGCCATCGGCGACCGCCAGTTCCCGCAGCTCGCCATCGAGCAGGTCACCGCCGCCCGCACCGAGGAGATCCTCCAGGTTGTGCGCAAGCGCCTCGGCGGCGCCTTCTCCCCGGAGACCTGCGCCGCCGGCGTCGTGCTCACGGGTGGCGCCGCCAAGCTTCCCGGGCTCGCCGCCGCCGCCAGCCGCGTCTTCGGCGTCCCCGCCCACCTCGGGGATGCCCCCGGCTGGATCAGCCCGAACCTCCGCGACCCCGGCTACCACACCGCCCTCGGGCTACTCTACTACGGCATCATTCACCACGCCGAACGCCGGGCCCCCGCCCGCACCCGGAATAGCCTCTTCGCCGGGGTCCGCCGCCTCTTCGCCGACTGACCCGCGCGCCGATGAACCTGAACGAACTTCCCCTCGAGCAGCCCCTGCTCTCGGACCGCGGCATCGCCATCAAGCTGGTCGGGGTCGGCGGCGCCGGCGCGAATGCCGTCGACCGCCTCAAGATGGAGAACCTCGAGCGCCTCCGCCTCGCGGTGCTCAACACCGACCACCAGGCCCTCGCCAGCTCCCCCGTCCAAGAAAAAGTCCTCCTCGGGATGACCGTCACCCGCGGCCTCGGCGCCGGTGGCGACCCGGAACGCGGCCGCGAGGCCGCCGAATCCGACCGGGAGAAAATCGCCGCCGTGGTCAAGGACTGCGACCTAGTGTTCCTCGTGACCGGGATGGGCGGGGGCACCGGCAGCGGCGCCTCCCCGATCGTGGCCGAGATCGCCGCCGAGGCCGGCGCCCTCGTGATCGCCTTTGTCACGCTCCCCTTCAGCTTCGAGGGCGGCCGCCGCCTCAAACAGGCCGAGGACGGACTGCGCGCCCTCCGCGCCTCCTGCGACGCCGTGATCCCCCTGCCCAACGACGTTCTGCTCCAGGCGGCCGGGGAGAATGAGACGGTGCTGGACGCCTTCGCCCGCGCCGACGACTGGATCGCCCGCGGGGTCCGCTCGCTCTGGGCGATGCTGTTCCGCACCGGGCTGATCAACCTCGACTTCGCCACTCTCCGCCAGGCGTTCCAGCAGCGCGGGGGCAAGACGCTCTTCGGGCTGGGGGAGGGGGCGGGCGAGAACGCCGTCGCCGATGCCCTCGCCAGCCTCCGGCAGTGCCCGCTCCTCCACACCCCCGACTTCTCCCGCCGCGCCGACCGCCTCCTCGTGAACATCGTCGGCGGCCCCGACCTCACGTTGCCCCGCGTCAACGAGGTGATGACCGCGATCACCGACCAGTTCGGTCGCGATTCCCACGTGATTATGGGGGCGGTGATCGACGAAAACCTAGCCGGCCGGGTGGAACTCTGCGTGGTGGGCACCAGCGACCTCGGCGGCCGCCACGTCGCCAACCGCCGCCCCGCCGCGCCCGCCCGCCCCAAGGGCGCCGCCACCCCAGCGCGCGAACCCGTTGCTGCCACCCCGGCCGCTCCTGCGCCCGCGGCTGTCCCCTCCGGCGCCCCCGGCGCCCCCGTGGCGCAGGAGGAATTCGGTTTCGGCGAGATCGAGACCCGCGGGCAGTTCGAGCGGACGGAGCGCAACCTCTTCGACGGCCAAGACCTCGACGTGCCGACCTACCTCCGTCGCGGGATCAAGGTCAGCCTCTGAGCCCGCGCCGCGCCGGAATTTCCGGCAACCCGGGGCGCTGCGCGGCGTCTGGTCCCTCCGCGCTTGCCACCCCCGGCCACGCGCCGATTCCCTCCGTACTGGTTATGACTTTGCCCAATCTCCTGACGCTCTCGCGCATCCCGCTGATGTTCGCGGTCGTCGGGCTGATGTATGCCCGCTTCCCGTGGTCGGCCACGCTCGCGTTCTGGCTGTTCATCATCGCCGCCCTCACGGACTGGCTCGACGGCAAGATCGCGCGCGCCCGCGGCATCGTCTCGGCCTTTGGGCGGTTTATGGATAGCGTGATCGATAAGGTGCTGGTCATCGGGGTGATGATCGCACTGGTGAACGGGGACTACTTCGCCGGCAATAACCTCGCCGCGATGATGCTCCTGCTCTGCATCCTCTGCCGCGAATTCGCGGTCTCCGGCCTGCGGATGGTCGCCGCCACCAAGGGTCAGGTGGTCGAGGCGGACACCGGCGGGAAGGTGAAGACCTTCGTGCAACTCAACGCCATTGGCTGGCTGATGGGCGCCCGGATGCTCTCCCAGGACTTCGGGGAGGTCTACGGCGGGCAGGACCGGCATTGGCTCACCGCGGTGTGGCTGCTCGGAATCATCCTGTTCATCCTGTCCGCGGTCCTCACCGTGACGTCCGGGATCACCTACTTCCGCCGGCACGGGCACGTGCTGCGGGACTGATTCCCGGATGGCCGCCTCCCGGTCCCCCTGGCTCCGGTTCCTGCCGGATGGCTTGGTCATCGGCCTGGCCACGCTGGGGCCGCTCGGCCGGCGCCTGCCCGCTCCCGGCACCTGGGGCTCCGTGGTCGGGGTCCTCCTCTATGCGGCTTTCCTCCGCGGGGCCGGGATCGGGGCCCTCCTCGTGGGGACCGCCTTGGCGGCGTGGGTGGCAGCCGGCCTGTGCGGCGAGGCTGAGGCTCGCCTGCGGCGGAAGGATCCGGGCTGCGTGATTCTCGACGAGGTGATCGCCCTGCCGCTGTGCTTTCTGGGTTGGGGGGAGTTGGCGGCTTCGCATCCGCCCCTGCTGGTGCTGCTCGCGGGGTTTGGCCTCTTTCGCTACTACGATATCCGCAAGCCGCTCGGGATCAGTCGCCTCCAGCATTTTCCGGGGGGCTGGGGCGTGGTAGCCGACGACCTCGGCGCCGCCCTCGCTACCGCCGCCACCCTGCACGTGGGCCACTGGGTCTGGCTGGCGCTGCGGTAGGGGCGGGTGGCTGGGGTACGGCTAACTGGCGACGATTCCGCCATTTTGCGTCGCAAATTGGCGGCGCGTGGCCGCCCTCCGTACCGCCTAATCCAACGGCTCCAAATGCTCCACCGGCACGGTCACGAGGACGCCCTGCTGCAGCACGTCCACCGCCACGATGATTCCCCGCGGCGCGTCCGGGTTCTCCACGATGCCGATCAATCCATACAACGGGCCCGCCTTGATCCGCGCGCGCTTCCCCTTGCGCAGCAACGGGCGCACGCTCAGGTCCAGCCCCGAGGCGACCAGCAGCCGCACCTCCTCCAGCTGACGCAGGAACTTCTCCCGCTCCGGCACCGCGATCGCCCGCGCCAGCAGTTCCTGCTGGTAGATGCGGGACTTCAGCTCCGCCGGCACCGCCGCAAACACATACCCGGTGAAAAGCGGCTTGGTGAAGGTCCGCGTCCGCGGACCGTACCGGCGGGTGCTGCTCACCAACGGCAGGTAGTGCTCGAAGCCCTCCGCCCGCATCAGCGCGGCGAACTTCTTCTCGCACCGGGGGCGGGTGTGGCACACCAGCCAGGGAACCGGCTCGCTCATCCGCGCTGCAGCAGGAACCGCACGGCCGCGTGGTAGCCCTCGAAGCCCAGCCCCGTGATCACGCCGAGGCACAGGGGCGCGGTCAGGGACCGGTGCCGAAACTCCTCGCGCTGGTACAGGTTCGACAGGTGCACCTCCACCGCCGGCAGCTTCGCCCCCGCGAGGGCATCGCGCAGCGCCACGCTGGTGTGGGTGAACGCGCCGCCGTTGAGCACCAGCCCGTCCACCTTGGCGTCCGCCCACGCCGCGATGCGGTCGATCAGGGCACCCTCGTGGTTCGATTGGAAGAACTCCAGCCGCACGCGGGCTTCGAACTCCGCCCGCAACGCGCGCTCGAGGTCCGCCAAAGTCGCGCGGCCGTAGATCTCCGGCTCCCGCTTGCCGAGGCGGTCGAGGTTGGGGCCGTTAAGGATGGCGAACGTCTTCATCGCGGCAGCAGAAGGGAGGAGCGGGGCGGGGAAAAGTCCCAAATGGCCTACAGGGGATTGTCCGTCCCGATAAACTCCCACGGCAGGCGGAAGCGGCGCGACAACTCCGTAGCCAGCGCCCGTACGCCGTGGACCTCGGTCGCATAGTGCCCGCAGCAGTAAAGGTTGAGCCCCTCCTCCTGCGCCCGGTTGAACCACTCCTCCCGCAACTCGCCGGTCACGAGGGTGTCCGCTCCCGCCTTCCCCAGCTCGGGCACCGCGCTGTTACCGGAACCGCTGCAAAAGGCCACGGCCCCGACGCGCGCCGGGCCACATTCGATGGCCACCACGCGGGGATACGCCGCCTCCAGCCGCCGGCGCAACTCCGTCCGCTCCAGCTTGGCGTCTGCCACGCACCCGATCGCCTCGCCGTCGCGCACCAGAAACGGCCGCTTCGGCCGCAGGCCGACCTGCCGGGCCAGCAGGGCGTTGTTGCCCAGCCGTGGGTGCGCATCCAACGGCAGGTGGCTCGAATACAGGGCGCAGCCCCCCTCGACCAGCGTCGCGACGCGCTCGTAGGCCGCCCCGGTTAACGGCCGCGCCGGATCCCAGAACAACCCGTGGTGCACGATGAGGAAATCCACGCCAGCCGCGACCGCCTGCCGGAACGGCTCGCGCCCCGCGTCCACCGCGGCGCCGATCCGGGTCACGCGGCCCCGGTTCGCGACTTGGAGGCCGTTCCACGCCCCGGGGGCGTCGGTGAAGGCGCTCCGGCGCGTCCGTCGATCGCAGTAGGCCACGAGTTCCTCGAGTCTCGCCATCGGGGCAGGGTGGGGGCGCGCGGGCCCGCCGGTCAACCCCGCGCGCGGCGCCGCCCCCACCGCGGGATTGCCCCCCGAGCCCGCCCCGCCCAAGGTGCCTCTTTCCCCGCGATGCCCTCCGACTCCTCCCCCGCGACTCCCGCCCCGGTCGACCTGATCGCGGAGGCCGCCGCGCGCTTCCCGCACCGCCCCAGCTGGGACGAATACTTTATGGCCACGGCCGTGCTGATGGCCTCGCGCTCCAACTGTGCGCGGCTCCAAGTAGGGTGCGTGATCGTCACCGGCGGCGAGCACCGGCACCGGCTGGTTGCCGCCGGCTACAACGGCTTCCTCCCCGGCACGCCCCACGTTTCCCGCGTTCGCGACGGCCACGAGCAGGCCACGGTCCACGCCGAGCAGAACGCGGTCGCCGACGCCGCCCGCCGCGGCAGCCCTGTCGTCGGCTGCGTGGCTTACGTCACCCACTACCCCTGCATTAACTGCGCCAAGATCCTCGCTTCGGCGGGGATCACCGAGATCAAGTACCGGCTGGACTACCAGAACGACCCGCTGGTCGCGCCGCTGTTGGCGGACGCCGGGGTCCGGATCCTGCGCCTCTGAGCCCAATGGCCGGCCGCCGCCAGCTTCCCCCAGTTTCCGTCGCCGGCTCCCTCCTGCTGGCCCACCCGGGCCTGCGCGACGACAACTTCCGCCGGACGGTCGTGCTGATGTCCTTCCACGACACGGAGGGCGCCCGCGGGCTGATCCTCAATCGTCCGCTCGGCCGACGCCTCGGCGAACTCAAGGGCGAGTTTGCGCTGGGGCCCCTCGCGGCCGTCCCGCTCTACACCGGTGGCCCGGTCGAGCCCGGGCAACTCCTCCTCGCGGGCTGGCAGGTCGCGCCCGATGGCGTCCGCCTCCACTTCGGCCTCGAACTGGACCGCGCGGCCCAGCTGGTCGGGGAGGAGGGCGCCCACGTCCGCGGCTTCCTCGGCTACTCCGGCTGGTCCGGCGGCCAACTGGAGGGGGAACTCCGCGCCCAGTCCTGGGTGGTCGCGCTCCTCGCCGAGGACCTCCTCGCGCTGCCCCACGATGCCTCGCTCTGGCGTACGCTGCTCGGCCGCGAGGGGGACGAATGGCGCCTGCTCGCGGGCGAGCCCGAGGACCCAGAACGCAACTGACGCCGGCCAACTATTCCGTTGACACTCCCCCCGGCCGCGGGGTGTTCTCTGCCCTTTTATGAAAGTCGTTTCCTCCATCAAGTCCGCCAAGAAGCGTCACCCCGCCTGCCAGGTGGTCCGCCGCCGGGGTAAGATCTACGTGATCAACAAGGTCGAGCCCCGCTACAAGGCCCGCCAAGGCTAACCCTCCAGCCCCCCTTTTTCGCGATGAAAGCCGAAGGCCATCCCACCCTCAACAACGTCTGCTTCCTCGATATCGGCACCGGGCGCCGATTCCTGACCCGCTCCACGATGAAGTCGGCCCGCAAGGAGCAGATCGACGGCGCGGAGTACTTCGTCGTCGCGCGCGACGTCACGAGCGACTCCCATCCCGCCTACACCGG
>JBILWD010000436.1:0-2697 GCA_044370095.1 Opitutaceae bacterium
TGGTAGACCGGGATGAAGGGTACGCCCTCAAGGAGGATGGATTCCGCCCGCTGAAGCAGCTCCGCCCGTGCCGCAGGGTCGGCGGTGCGGGCCGCGGCGAAGAGCGCCGCGTCGTACTCCGGTTGTGCCCAGCCGGTGTAGTTGTTCCCGCTGTCCCCGCGGAAGATGTCGAGGAAGGTTGCCGGGTCGAGGTAGTCGCCGATCCAGTCCCCGCGGAGAATCTGGTAATCTCCGGCGCGGCGCGCCGCGTGGGTGACCTTGAGTTCCTGGTTGGCGAGGCGGATCTCCAAGCCGAGTTCGCGACGCCACATCTCCTGCACGGCCTCTGCCACCGCGCGGTGATTTTCCGAAGTGTTGAACAGCAGGTCGATGGGGGGGAGCCCGCGACCGCCGGGAAAGCCCGCCTCGGCGAGCAGCCGGCGCGCCTCCGCGGGATCCGAGGGCACGCGGGCGCGCGCCGTATAGCCCGCGGTGCCTGGCGGGGTGAGCGCGTGGGCGGGCCGCTGGCCGCCTCGTAGGAGCCGGGTGACGATCGCCTCGCGGTCGATCGCGAGTGCGAGGGCGCGCCGGACGCGCACGTCGTTGAGCGGCGGGCGGCGCGTGTTGAGGCGGAAGAAGTAGGTCGCGAGGTAGGGGTCTAAACGCAGCAGGTGGGGCGAGTTCTGACGGTAGGAGTCGATCTTACTGATGGGCGCGTACTCAGTCACGTGCAGCTGGCCGGCCCGGAAAGCGCGCTCTTCGGCGTCGACGCTGTCGAGCGGGTAGAAGCGGATGCCGTTCAGGCGTACGGTCGCGGCGTCCCAGTAACCGGGAAACTTATCGACTGCGATCACCTGGTTCTGGCGCCACTCGGTGAGGCGGAAGGGCCCGTTCGTGACGATGTTGGCGGGACGGGTCCACGGGTTGCCCCGCTGGGCGACCGGGCCGTGGCGGGCGATGGTTTCCACGGGCACGGGGTACCAGGGCGGGTTGGTGAGCAGGGAGAGGAAGTACGCGGCCGGGTGCTCGAGTGTCAGCCGCAGCGTACGATCGTCCACGGCCTCGGCGCCGACGGAAGTGAAGTCGCGGCCGCCACCCTTGTGGAACGCCTCCGCGCCGCGGAGGATGTAGAGCATATTCGCGTAGTCCGCCGCGAGGGAGGGCGTGAGGATACGCTGGAAGCTGGCCGTGAAGTCGCGCGCGGTGACGGGCCGACCGTCGCTCCAGCGCGCGTCGCCGCGGAGTCGGAAGGTGTACGTCAGCCCGTCGGCGGAGATTTCCCAGCGTTCCGCGACGCCGGGCACGGGGCGGAGGTCGACGGGGTCCTCGGTGACGAGGCCCTCGAAGAGGGCGCGCAGGATATTGCCCTCCGCGACGCCCGTGACGACGTGCGGGTCGAGTTCGTTGACCTCGTAACCGACGCCGCGATGGAGGATCTGCTGGCGGTTGCCGGCCTCGACGCGGGTCTCGCGCGGCAGGCAGCCGGCGGCGAGCAGCAGCGCCGCACAAAGGGGGAGGAACAGCCTCATAGGGGAACGAGCAGGGCGACGGCGTGCGCGGCGATCGCGCGGCCCTGGCCCAGTTCGCCGACTCCCTCGTGGGTCGTGGCCTTAAGGCCGATTTGCGCGACGGGGAGGCCCGTGGAGTGGGCGAGGGCGGCCTTCATCTCGGCGAGGCGCGGCTGGATGCGCGGGCGCTCCGCGATGAGGGTCAGATCGACGTTGGCGGGCTGCAGGCCGCGGGTCCGCAGTTCCGCACAGACCCGTTGCAGCAGCAGTTGGGAGTCGATCCCGCGATAGGCGGGGTCGGTGTCTGGAAAAAAGTGCCCGATGTCCGGCAGGCCGGCGGCCCCGAGCAGGGCGTCGCAGAGGGCGTGCGTGAGGCAGTCGGCGTCGCTGTGACCCTCAAGCCCGAAGTCCGCCTCGAAGCGGACGCCTCCCAGGACGAGCGGGCGCCCCGGGGCGGTGCGGTGGATGTCGTAGCCGTGGCCGATGCGCGGAATCATCGTGATCCTTCCGGTCGCGCCCTGGAGAGTAGGAACTCGACGTAAGCGAGGTCGGCGGGCGTGGTGAGCTTCGGGTTGGGGCGGTCGTTTGCGAGCACCGCGACTGGGTGGCCCAGCAACTCGACCGCCTGGGCATCATCGGTGATCGCGAGGCCGCGGGCGGCGACGCGGGCGTGTGCTCGGACGATGAGATCGCGGGCGAAGACCTGCGGCGTCTCCGCGGCCCAGAGGCGGTCGCGGGCGAGGGTGCGGAGTCGCTCGGGGCCGCCGCGGGAACCCGGGGGCCGGAGTTCCTTGATCGTGTCGGTGACGCGGTGGGCCAGCACCACGGCGTGCTCGCGGCGGACGATCTTGAGCAGCGCGACTAGTTGGTCGGGCTGGATGAGGGGGCGGGCGCAGTCGTGGATGAAGACGTGGGCGATGTCGGCCGGTAGCGCCTCGAGGGCGAGACGCACGGAGTCGCGCCGCTCGCGGCCGCCGCGCACCAGCAGGGTGGGGGTGGGGGCGCACGCGGCGAGGGCGAGCATCTGGCGTTGGTCGCGGTAGACGACCACGTGGAGGTCGGCGACGCCGCTGGCGAGGAAGGCGGCGGCCGAGTGGGCGAACACGGGTCGGCCCGCGAGCGGGGCGAGGACCTTGTCGGCTACGGCCCCGGCCATCCGGGAACCACTGCCGGCGGCGAGCAAGATGGCGGCGGTGCGGCCCATCGGGTT
>JBILWD010000437.1:0-2693 GCA_044370095.1 Opitutaceae bacterium
TCTCCCAAACTCCCCTCAGTTGCCGCCTGCGCTTGGTCCGACCGGCGGGAGCAGCTCCAAATAGCTGGCGTCGGCCGCTTGCAGCTCCTGGCGCCAGAGGGTGCGTAGACGGATCAAGTCCGCGCGGCGGCCAGGTTCCCCCGCGAGGTTGGTCAGCTCCTCCGGGTCGGCCCGCAGGTCGTACAGCTCCTCCGGCTCGCGGGCGTCAAAGTAGCGGATGTATTTAAGTTGCCCGTGCCGGACCGCCGCGAAGTACGGCACGCCGGCGTGGCGGGCCGCCTTGGCCCCGCGCAGGGTCGCGGTAACGCTCGCGCCGTAGTCCTGCCCCGTGCTGGTGTAGAGGGTGGCGTGGTCCCAGCGCGCCGCCGCGGGATTGCGCAGAAGCGGCGAGAAGTCGCGGCCGTGCATCTTCCACGGCAGCGGGATGCCGGCCTGGGCAAACAAGGTCACGACCACGTCCGGGGCGTTGACGACGTGGGGGGAGACTTGGCCGGCGGGGATCGTCCCCGGCTGGCTTACGATGAAGGGCGAGGCGTAGCTGGACTCATAGGGGGCGACCTTCTGCTTCAGGCCGTGCTCGCCATTGGCGTAGCCCTGGTCCGAGGAATAGATGACGAGCGTCCGCTCGAGCTGGCCGGACTCGCGCAGGGCGCGGAGGACCTCGCCGACGCCCTCGTCTACGGCCTGCAGGCACTCGTTGGCCTGCCGGACCCAGTCCGCGTGGGTGGAGCGGCCGTTCTTGTCGAGGGCCTCGCCGGCCGGGCCGCGTTTCCACGCCTGCGTGCCCTCGAGGTAGGCGGGTTTGCCGGGGCGGGGACCGAAGAGGTCGCGCGGCGGCGCGACCGGCGCGTCCCGGAGAGTGCCGCGGTGGCGCGGGGCGGGGATGGTGGGGCCGTGGATGGCGCCGTAGCAGAGCCAGAGGTACCAAGGCTTCGCGGGGTCGCGGCCCTCGCCCCGGATGTAGTCGGCGGCCCAGCGGGAGTAGTTGTCGGTGGCGTAACCGTCCACCGTGCGGGGCTGGCCGTTGAAGTCGACAATCTGCGGCCCGTAGTAGTTGCCGGCGTCCGCGGGATTGGCGGGGCGGTTCCAGACGCGCTGGTAATCCCAGTCGCGGCCCCAGCCCGCGTCGGTGCCGGTGTGCCATTTGCCGATCTGCGCCGTCTGGTAGCCTTGCTGGCGAAAGACGGCGGGCCAGAACCGGCAGACGGCGGGGTCGTAGGTGCTCTGGGGATTCGGGCCCGTCATCCGCATCGTCTCGATGGCGTGCGGGTGCAGTCCGGTGAGGAGGCTGGCGCGGGACGGCATACACCAAGCGCCGAGGTAGCCGGCCTGAAAGCGGATGCCGGAGGCGGCGAGGCGGTCGAGGTTCGGGGTGCGGGCCAGCGGGTAGGCATCCTCGTAGGCGCTGACGACCTTCCGCGAATGGTCGTCGGCGAAGATGAACAGGATATTGGGCGGGCGCTCGGTCGGCGCGGCGGCGCGGGCCAAGGCGGGCGCCGCGGCGAGAGCGGCGAGTAGGAGCGGGAGGAGGCGCGGGGGCATCGGGAGGAGGGACGGGTTTACTGCCGGAGCCAGGCCTCGTTGCAGACGGCGTGCTTGATCGCCTTCCGGTTGTCCGCCTGAAAATAACTGTAGCTCACGTGGATCAGGCCATCGGCCCCGATGATCACCCCCGGGTAATGCGAACGGGTGTCCGGCTCGTCGGCCAGCTGCTTGTGGTGGCGCCAGGTTTTCCCCTCGTCCTCGGATAGGGAGAGCGTGAGACGGTGGCGGCCGGTCTCGGTGTCGTTGTTGACCAGCACCCAATGGCCGTTGGGCAGCGTGGCGAGGTCGCATGCGGTGCCGGAATTGGGCAAGGTGCTGTCGCGGACGGGCGACCAAGTCTGACCTTGGTCGTTAGAGCGGCTCAGGTGGAGGCGCTTGGGCGCCGGGCCGTTGTCGCGCATCAGGGCCACGAGGTCGCCGCTGGCGGTGGCGGCGAGGGCGGGCTGGATGTTGCCCGCCGCCACGAGGGGCGCGCTGGTCTGCCAAGTGTCGCCGGCGTCGTCGGTGTAGGCCATCAGTGAGAAGCTGAAGCCGTCGGAATACAGCGGCAGGATGAGCCGGCCGGTGCGCGTGAGGAACGGCTTGTTGCGGGTCTGCCAGCCCATCCGCCGGAAGTACGGGTAGCCGAGGCGCGTCTCGTCGGAGGAGCCGTCGACGGCCTGGATGCGGCCGGCGCGGAGCATATCCTCGCCGCGGGCAAGCGAGACGAGGCGCTCGGCCTGGGCGCTCCAGCGCTCGCGGGCGGGGGCGTGGACGGGATCCGCCGCGAGGTAGGCCGCATAGGCCTGCGCCTGGTCGCGGACGGAGGCTACAAAGGGATCGCCGGGCTGGATGCCGCGCTCGGCCTTGCCGCCGGGCTTAAGCAGCAGGGTGTCCTGCCAGCGCCAGACGGGCGCGCCGGCTTGGCTCAGGAAGTCGTCGCTGATCCGGTACTTGATCAGGGCGGTCTCCCATTGGTTAGCGAGGATGGTGATCCACATCACCCAGAGGCGGCCGCGGGGGTCGACAAAGAGGACGGGATTGCAGTCCGGGAACTCCTTTACGTCGGCGAGGACGAATGGGGCGCTCCAAGTGGCCGCGCCTTTCTTTTTGCGCGCCCCGAGGATGCGCACGTCATCCGCCCAGCGTTCGCCGCTGCCTTGGAACCA
>JBILWD010000159.1:0-8465 GCA_044370095.1 Opitutaceae bacterium
CTTGGTTGGGGCACTTCGGGCGGAGCCATCGGCAGGCGACCTCGAGGCGCTGGTGCGCCTTCGCACCCGCGTCTCGCTCCTGCGCGCCCTGCAGGCGTCGCTACACGGCTTCGCCCAAGACGTGGCTGCCCTACCGGCGATGGAGCGACCGGCGCGGGTCGAGCGGTTGGTGCACGGCCTGCACGCGGTCCTTGGCGTCGCCGCAGAGGCGCTGGGCCCGCGGGCCACGGAGGAGGATCGGCGCACCCTACGGTCGATCACCTCGGAGCGGGGTTCCTTGATGGACCAAGTCCGGCAGTCCTTGCTTGAGCCGGACGGCCGGAAGGTCAGTGCCGAGCACCTGGTTGACGCTACGCTCCACTTTGAGAAGTGCCTTTGGCTGCTTCGCCGGCTGGCCGAGGACGGGACGGCGGGGGCGGAGTGAGCGACCGTTAAGGCACGACGAAGGGGGCGAAGAACGCGGCCTGCGCTGGCGGATAGCGGCCGATGAGGCGTACGCCGTCATCCAGTTGCTCCTCGCTCTGCACGTGGCCCACTGCGTGGAGGCGCGCGATGACGTCGTAGCGGGAGTGGGGGACCATCAGCTCGGTAACGGCGTGCGCCTCGGCGATGCGTTCGAGGCAGCGTTCCTCTAGGGCCTCGAGTCCTTCCCGGGAGCGGGCGCTCACCAGCAGGGCGCCTGGCTCCAGTTGCCGGGCGCGAGCGAGCATCGCCGGGGTGGCCGCGTCGACCTTGTTGAACACGGTGATGATCGGCCGCCCGGCTGCGCCCAGTTCCGCGAGGACCCCGAGGGTGGTCGCGTGGTGGTGCTCGAAGTGGGGGCTGGTCACGTCGAGGACGTGGATCAGGAAGTCGGCGATCACGACCTCCTCGAGGGTCGCCTTGAAGGCCTCGATGAGGCCGTGGGGCAGGCGACGGATGAAACCGACGGTATCGGTGACGAGCAGCTTCTGGTTGCCGCGGAGCGCCAGTTGGCGGGTGGTGGGATCGAGGGTCGCGAAGAGCTTGTCGGCCGCGAGGACGTGGGCTCCAGTCAAAGTGTTCAGCAGGGTAGATTTACCGGCATTGGTGTAGCCGACGATGGCGCAGGTCGGGACGGGCACGCGCTGCCGCCGGCGGCGCTGCACATCGCGTTGGCGGACGACGGCGGCCAGTTCCGCCTTCAGGTGGGTAATGCGGTCGCGCACGATCCGGCGATCCTGCTCCAGCTGGGTTTCGCCCTCGCCGCCCATCGCGCCCTTGCCGCGTTGTCGGGAAAGATGGGTCCAGGCGCGGGTGAGCCGGGGGAGGGAATATTCCATCCGCGCGAGGGCCACCTGGAGGATGGCCTCGCGGGTATGCGCGCGGTCGGCGAAGATCTCGAGGATGACCTCCTGCCGGTCGATGACGGCCAAGCCGGAGAGTTCCTCCCAGTTGCGCTGCTGGGCGGGAGACAACTCCTCGTCGAACACGATGACATCGGCGCCCTCGGCCCGGGCCAGGGCGACGAGTTCCTCCGCCTTGCCGGAACCTAGGAGCAGCGCCGGCGTGGGGCGGCGCAGGTTCACCAACTCGGCGCGGGCGACCTGGATGCGGAGGTTTTCGACCAGTTCCTGGAGCTCGGCGAGCAGCTCCGCTGCCTCGCCGGCAGGCATTTCCGGCGTTTGCACGCCCACGAGAAAGGCGCGTTCGAGCTTCGCGGGTTTGTCGGTAAGGAAGTCGGCCATCGGGCGGTTGGGCCAACGTGGGCTCGCTTCCGGGGCGCGTCAACCGGCCAGCCGCCCGCCGCTTGACGCCCGCGGCGGCGGCCGCTTGGGTCAGCGCGTGTACCCCCGCTCCCTCCTCCTGCTTGCCGTGGCGCTGCCCGCGGCCGTCCACGCCCACGTCGATCTCGCGCTGCCCCTCGGGCAGGTGAGCGCGACCCCGCTACCGTCCGCCCCGCTGGGCTCCGGCAACTGGCGCTTTCAGGTTGCCGGCGGCTGGGCCCAGGTGCCGTCCGGGGTCTCGCTCGGGCCGACGCACGGCGGCATCGTCGTCGATGCGGCGGGAAGGATCTATGTTTCCACGGATGCGGACAAGACGGGCATTTTGGTCTTCGAGCCGTCCGGCCGCTACCTGCGTTCGATCGCGCCCGAGTTCAGCGGGATTCACGGGATGATGATCCGGAGCGAGGGCGGGCGGGAGTTTATCTACGCCGCGCACGTTAAGGGCCCGCAGATCGTGAAACTCGATCTGGACGGCAAGGCGCAGTGGACCCTCGGGATGCCCAAGGAGAGCGGATTCTACAACCAGCCGGCTGATCCGAAGGGCAAGGCCACCGCCTTCCGTCCCACGGCGGTCACCGTCGCGCCGGACGGGCGGATCTATGTGGCGGACGGGTACGGCGCCAGCGTCGTCCACGTCTACAGCCCGGAGCGCCGGTACCTTAAGACCATCGGCACGCGCGGGGAAGGGGAGAATCAGTTCAAAACCTGCCACGGGATTGCCCTCGATACCCGCTTCGGCGCGCCCCGGCTGCTGATCTCCGATCGGGAGAACCGCCGGCTGGTCCACACGGATCTGGAAGGAAAGTGGCTTGGGGTGGTCACCACTGGCCTGCGCCGGCCCTGCGCGGCCTCCATCCATGGGGATTATGTCGCGGTGGCCGAGTTGGAGGGCCGGGTCGCGATCGTGGACAAGGCTGGCAAGGTCGTGGCCACCCTCGGTGACAACCCGGACCAGAAGCAGTGGGCCCAGTTCAAGCTGGCCCCCGAGCACTGGCGCGACGGCATCTTCATCGCGCCGCACGGGGTTTCGTTTGACGCCGCGGGCAACCTGTTCGTCCAGGACTGGAACTTCGCCGGGCGGGTGACCAAGCTCGCGCGACTGGCCGGCCGGTGAGGCGCGGCGCGGGCTCATCCGCCCCCGTGAGTCGCGGTCGCGGCCCGGGCGCAAGCATTTGGGCCGGCGCTGGATAACCGGGAGCAGATTCCGGCCAATTTGGCTTGGCGCGCCGCGGGGGCGGCGCTCCATTGGGGGCCCCCGATGGCTTTCCCCCTCCGTCCCCTGGCGGCCGCGGCCGCATTTTTTCCCCTGAGCGTCTGGGCTGCCTCCGCGCCGCCGGTCAGTTACAACGACCAGATCCAGCCGATTTTGGCGGAGAACTGTTTTCTCTGCCACGGCCCGGACTCTTCCACCCGCAAAGCCAAGCTGCGCCTCGATCGGGCGGAGTTTGCCACCAAGCCACGCGGGGACGGTGACTTGGAACCTGCGATTGTGCCGGGCGACCCGGCCCGGAGTCCGCTCATCGAGCGTCTGAAGTCGAAGGATCCCGAGGAGGTGATGCCGCCCCCGGAGTCCCACAAGACGCTGCGTCCGGAGGAGGTGGCCCTGCTGGAACGGTGGATCGCCGAGGGCGCCCGTTACGAGGAGCACTGGAGCTTCCTGCCGGTGCGGACCGCCGCGGCGCCCGCGGCGGCGGTTTGGGGCCGGAATCCCATCGACGCCTTCATCGCCCAGCGGCTGGAGCGGGAGGGGCTGCGTCCCTCCGCGGAGGAAACTCCGGCCCGTCTGCTGCGCCGCGCGGCCCTTGATCTGACTGGGCTACCGCCGACGCCGGTCGAGCTCGCGGCGTTCGCCGCCGACCAGGCGCCCGGGGCCTATGAGCGCGCGGTGGACCGGATGCTCGCCTCCGAGCCGTCCGCGGAGCATTTCGCGCGGCAGTGGCTCGACGCCGTGCGCTACGCGGACACCCACGGCATCCACATCGACAACTACCGGTCCATCTGGCCGTACCGCGATTGGGTGATCCGGGCCTTCCGTGACAACATTCCCTTTGACCGGTTCACGGTGGAGCAGGTGGCGGGGGATCTGCTGCCCGGCGCCACGCTCGCGCAGCAGGTCGCCTCCGGCTTCAACCGGTGTCTTCCTACCACGAGCGAGGGTGGGGCTATCGCGGAGGAGTACGAGGCGATCTACGCGAAGGACCGGGTGGAGACTGTTGCGACGGTCTGGCTGGGACTGACGCTCGGGTGCGCCGCCTGCCACGACCACAAGTTCGACCCGGTGTCGGCCAAGGACTTCTACGCCTTCGCGGCCTTCTTCCGTAATAACACTATGCCGGCGATGGACGGCAACCGCTACGATACGCCGCCGACCCTGTTCGTGCCCGCGGCCGGCGACGAGGCCCGCTGGTCGGAACTGCAGGCGCTGCTAAAGGGAATGCGCGAGGAGGAGAAGAGCCGGGCGACGGCCGCGGAGGCGGACTTCAAGGCTTGGCTCGATCAATCCCCGCGTCTCGCCGTCCCGCCCGCCGATCACGCGGTGCGGCGGCACGAGCCGCTGGTCGCCGCTGAGGGCACCCCGGACGCCGTGGCGGGGCCCTACGGTCTCGCGCCGGAGATTGGACGGGTGGATCGGCTGGCCGGCCCGCCGGTGCCGTGGCTGCGGGGCGAATCCAGCAGCACCGGGGCTTTCGTGCGCGTTGAGGGCAAGCCCTCCGGTCCGTTGTTCTCCAGTCGTTCCGCCGGGGAAAAGGGCCCGGGCTGGGAAGTGTTTCTCGAGGAGGGCAAGGTAGGCCTGTTCATCGCGGATGGGACCGGACGCGTGCAGGTCCGCAACGTCGGGGGCGCGCTTGCCCCCGGGGCGTGGCGGCACGTGCTGGTGAGCTTCGACACCACGGCGATGCGCAGCCGGACGGTGGAGGTGTTCGTCGATGGCAAGATGGTGGTGAACTCCAGCGTCTCGGCGTTCCTGCCCACCGATATCCGTCCCACCGAGGGTCTGCGGCTCGGGGCGCGCGCGGGCGTCAGCGCGTGGGAGGGCATCACCGGCGGGCGCGTCTGGGCGCAGGACCTCCGCGTCTCCCGGCGGGGGTATCTCGCGGCGGACCTGAAGGATTTTACGGAGGAACTGGAGGCCTTTGCGGCCCTAGAGGTGGCGCCGGCGGAGCGTACCGCCGCGCACCGTAGGTCTCTGCGGCGTCATTACCTTGCCGCCGTCGACGGGCCGGCGTTGGCCATCGCCGCGCGGCTGCGGCCCGTGCTGGCCGAGGTGGATGGGCTGCGCTCCCGCGGCGGCCTCACTTTGGTGATGGAGGAGAAGAAGGACTCCGAGCCCTTCGCGCATATCCTGAACCGGGGAGAGTACAGCCAGCCCGGGGAGAAGGTAGGAGCCAACACCCCGGCAGTGCTGCCGCCGCTGCCCGCGGACGCGCCCCGCAACCGGCTCGGTCTCGCCCGCTGGTTGGTGGATCCGGCGAACCCGCTGACCGCCCGCGTGACAATGAATCGCCTCTGGCAGCACCTCTTCGGCGCGGGCCTCGTCGAGTCGGCCGGAGACTTTGGCGTCACCGGCGCCCGTCCGTCGCACCCCGAACTGCTCGACTGGCTGGCGCGGCGCTTCATTGACTCCGGCTGGGACCACCGCGCGATGGTGCGGCTGCTGGTGACGAGTGCCACCTACCGCCAGTCCGCTGCGGTCACGCCTGCGCTGTTGGAACGTGATCCGGGGAACCGCCTGCTGGCGCGCGGCCCACGGTTCCGGCTCGATGCCGAGCAGATCCGCGATCAGGCCCTCGCGGCGTCCGGGCTGCTGGTCAGCCGGCTGGGGGGCCCGCCTGTGCGACCATACCAGCCGGAGGGAATCTGGGAGGAGGTGGCGATGAAGGAGTCGACCACTCGCTATTATCAGGCGGACACGGGCGACGGCCTATATCGGCGGTCGTTGTACACTCTGTGGAAACGCACCGCGCCGCCGCCGGCGATGGACATCCTCAACGCACCCAGCCGCGAGGTGACGTGCGTCCGCCGTGACCGCACCAACACGCCGCTCCAGGCCTTGGTGACCCTCAACGACCCCGTCTTCATCGAGGCCTCGAAGCATCTTGCGGCTCAGGCGCTGGCGGGGGCACCGGCCTTTGACGGGCGGCTCGACGCGATCACGCTGCGGTTGCTGGCGAGGCGGCTCGCGCCGGAGGAGCGGTCCATCGTCCGCCGCACCCTCGACGCGGCGCAGGCTCGCTACACCCGGGAACCCGCGGCCGCGGCGGCGCTGCTGGCGGTCGGTTCCTTGCCGGCCCCCGCCGGGACTCCCGCCCCGGAGCTCGCAGCGTGGACTCTGGTGGCCAGCCAAGTGCTCAATCTCGACGAATCCCTCTGCAAGTGATCCCCGCGCCATGACTCATCTTCCTCCCGCCTGGCACGACACGTTTTCTGCGTACAATGCGGCGGTCACGCGCCGCCAGTTCTTCCGCCGCACGGGCACCGGCCTAGGCGTGGCGGCGTTGTCCTCCCTGCTCGGTTCCCGGGCGGGGGCCGTCCCGGCCGTCGCGGAACCCTGGCGGCTCGCCCCCCGGGCCAAGCGGGCCATCTACATCTCGCTCATCGGCGCCCCGTCGCAGCTGGACCTCTTCGACTACAAACCCGGCCTTGAGGCGCGCTTTAAGGAGGACCTCAAGGACTGGCTCGCGACCCAAGGTGAGCGCCTCACGGGGATGACCGCGCGGCAGGCCGCGTTTCCCTTGGCCCCTTCAAGGTTCAAGTTCGCGCAGCACGGGCAAGGCGGGGCCTGGATCAGCGAACTGCTGCCCTACACCGCGCGGATGACGGACGACCTCTGCATTATTCGCTCGATGCAGACCGACGCCATCAACCACGAGCCGGCCAATCAGCTGGTCTACACCGGCTCGATGCAGAACGGGAAGGCCTCGCTCGGGTCCTGGCTCTCCTACGGGCTCGGCTCGCTCAACCAAGACCTGCCCTCGTTCGTGGTCCTGCACGCGAAGCACTCCAGTCCGTTCTCCAACGTGCAGGCGATTTCCGCGCGCCTCTGGGGCTCCGGCTTCTTGCCCGGCCGCCACGCGGGCGTGTCTTTCCGTTCGGCGGGGGACCCAGTGCTTTACCTTAATGACGCCCCGGGCATCCCGCGGGAATTGCGCCGCGAGATGCTCGACGGCCTAGAGCAGCTCAATCGCCGGAGCTACGAGGCGATCGGGGATCCGGAGATCCAGACTCGTACCCAGCAGTACGAAATGGCGTTCCGGATGCAGGCCAGCATCCCCGAGCTCGCGGACCTCGGCCGGGAGCCCGAGACGACCTACGCGCTGTACGGCGAGGAGGCGCGGGTCCGTGGCAGTTTCGCCGCCTCGGCTCTAATGGCGCGCCGCTTGGTCGAACGGGGCGTGCGTTTTGTCCAGATCTTCCACCGGGGCTGGGACCAGCACGCCAGCCTCCCTCGCGATCTGGCCGCGCAATGCAAGGATGTGGACCAAGCCTGCTGGGGCCTCGTGCAGGACCTGAAGCAGCGCGGGATGCTGGACGACACCCTGGTCATCTTCGGCGGGGAATTCGGCCGCACCGTCTACTGCCAGGGCACCCTCACGGAGACCAATTATGGCCGCGACCATCACCCGCGCTGCTTCTCCCTCTGGCTGGCCGGGGGTGGCATCAAGGGCGGCACAGTCCACGGCGAGACGGACGAGATGTCCTACAATGTGGTCCGCGACCCGGTGCACATCCGCGACCTGCACGCGACGATCCTCCACCTGATGGGCATCGACCACGAGCGCTTTGGCTTCCGGTTCCAGGGGCTGGACCAGCGCCTCACCGGCGTGGTGCCGGCGAAGGTGGTCCGGGGGATTCTGGCCTGACCGCGGTTGCAGAACCCGCCGCCCTCCGCTTGGTATCCGACACTGGCGTTACCCTCCGCGTCCTCGTATGCCCACCTCTCTTCGCGGCCTGATCGTTTCCTCGTTTGCCCTCGTGACCTTCGCGCCCGGCGGGCTCGTCGCCGCCGCGGCCGGCCCGGCGGAGCTGTCGTTCAACGAGCACATCCAGCCGATCCTCGCGGACTCCTGCCTCGCCTGTCACGGGCTGGACGCCGGCTCGCGCAAGGCGGGCCTGCGCCTGGACCGTTTTGAGCACGCGACGGCGCAGCGGCCCGATGGTCCGCCCGCCATTGTCCCGGGCCGGCCCGACGACAGCCCGCTGATCCAGCGCATCGAGTCGACGGACCCGCGGAAGGCGATGCCGCCGCCCGAGGCCCACAAGACGGTCTCCGCGGAGCAGCGGGCCCTGCTGCGCCGCTGGATCGCGGAGGGGGCGCGCTACGAGGAACACTGGGCGTTCATCGCCCCCCGCAGGCCGGCGGTGCCCGCGGTAGCCGGGGGCGGCAACCCCGTTGACGCGTTCATCCGGGCCCGCCTCGCCCGCGAAGGGCTGGCGCCCGTGCCGGAGGCCGACCGGCGCAGCCTCCTCCGGCGGGCCGCCCTAGATCTCACCGGGCTGATCCCCGCGCCGGCCGAGGTCGAGGCGTTCGTCGCGGATGCGGCCCCGGGCGCGTATGAGCGGGCGGTCGACCGACTGCTGGCGAGCCCGCGCTACGGGGAACACCGGGCGCGGCAGTGGCTGGACTATGTCCGTTACGCGGACACGCACGGCGTCCATTTCGACAATTACCGCGCCATCTGGCCGTACCGGGACTACGTGGTGCGCTCCTTCAATGCGAAC
>JBILWD010000011.1:0-24501 GCA_044370095.1 Opitutaceae bacterium
CCTCGCCCCGCTGTACCCGCTGACGCGCACGCCGGCGCAGCTGGTGGACCGGCTAAACCTGCTGCTCACCGGCGGGATGATGCCCGCCGCCGCCCGGGAACGCGTGGTGGCCGCCGTCAACGGCCTGCCCGCCGGCACGGGCGCCGCGACCGGCAACGACATCGAGCGCGTGCGCTCGGCCCTCTACCTCGTCCTCACCTCCCCCCACGGCGCCGTCCAGAAGTAACCCCGCGATGAATCCCAAGAATCCCGCCTTCGACCCGGTCCGCCGCCAGTTCCTCGGCCAATGCTGCGCCGCGGTCACCGCGACCGGTATGCTTTCCACCCTCGCCCAACTCCGGATGATGGGCGCGGTCGCGAGCCCCGGGAACGGTCCGCAGCCCCCCGCGCGCGCCGGCAACCTGCCCTCGGATTTCAAGGCGCTGGTGTGCCTCTTCCTCGCAGGCGGCAACGACGCCAACAACATGATCGTGCCGTTCGACCAGGCGGGCTACGATGCCTACGCGTCTGCGGCCGGCCGCGGGGCGATCGCCCTGCCCCGCTCCCAACTGCTCGAAATCAAGCCCGCCACCAACGACGGCCGAGGCTGGGGCCTGCACTCCTCGCTCAACGCTGACGTGGCCGGGACCAACACCACCGGCCTCAAGTCGCTCTTCGACCAGGGCAAGATGGCCCTCCTAGGCAACGTCGGGACGCTCGTGGTGCCCACCACCAAGGCCCAGTACTCCTCCCGATCGGTCCCGCTGCCTCCGCAGTTGTTCTCGCACAACGACCAGCAGGTCGAGTGGCAGAGCAGCATCGCCGACAAGCCCTTCGCCACCGGCTGGGGCGGCCGTGTGGCCGACCTCACCCACGCCCTCAACGGCAACACAAGTATCTCGATGTCGATCAGCCTGAACGGGCAGAATTCGTTCCAGGTCGGCAAGCGCGTGGTGCAGTTCGCGGTCAACCCGGGCGGCGCCGTCTCCCTCTCCGCCGCCTCCGGCACCAGCGTCCCCGCCAACCTCCGCCGGGCCGCCCAAAACGACCTGCTCGCCCGTCAGAACGCCAACCTCTTCGAGGCCGCGTTCTCCGGGGTCACCGAGAACGCCATCGCCGACAGCGCCCTGATCAGCGGAGTCCTCTCCGGCAACGCTCCCTTCACCACCGCTTTCCCCAACACCGGCCTCGGTCAGCAGCTGCGTACTATCGCCCGCCTGATCGCCTCCGCCCCGCAGCTCGGCCTCAAGCGGCAGATCTACTTCGCGCGCATCGGTGGCTTCGACCTGCACGACGCCCAGCTCGGCGCCCACGCCAACCTCTTCGCCGATATCAGCCGCAGCGTGTCAGCCTTCCATCGCGCGACCAACGAGCTCGGCTGCGCGGACCAGGTCACGCTGTTCACCGCCTCCGACTTCGGCCGCACCTACAACACGAACGGAGACGGCTCCGACCACGGCTGGGGCTCCAATCACTTCGTCGTCGGCGGCGCCGTCAAGGGCGGCGACCTCTACGGGCGGATGGCCGACCTCACGATCCGCGGCCCGGATGACGCCGGCACCCGCGGGATGTGGATCCCAACCACCAGCGTCGACGAATACTCCGCCACGCTCGCATCCTGGTTCGGGGTCAGCGCCACCGACCTGCCGATCGTGTTCCCGAACCTCGGCCGCTTCGCCAAGCCCAACCTCGGCTTCGTCTAAGGCCGCCCGCGTGCGCTTCCGCTCTCCGCTCACCGCCGTCCTGCTCGTGTTGCTCACGGCGGGACTGTGGTTCTGGACCCGCCCGCCCGCCACGCGCCCCGCCGCCCCCGCCCCGGGATCGGGACCGGTTCCAGCCGCGTCATCGGCCACCGGCACCGACGCGCCGCGCCCGGCGGCCACGCCCGCCGGGAAATCCGCCCCCAGCACCGCGGCGGACCGCTCGACCCCCGCCCCGGCTGGCATCGCCATCGCCGAGGACGCGCCCTACGATCCCGCCGCCTTCCCGATCGCCGCGCGCCTCAACGCCCCCAACGGCACGGTCGCCGCCGACCTCAATGTGCTCCAGGAGCTCTTCGACACCTGGCGCACCAACTTCCCGCGCGAAGGCAACCCGGTGGGCGAAAACGCCGACATCACCGCGGCCCTCCTCGGCACCAACCGCCTCGAACTCGCCCTCGTTCCCCGGCGCCACCCTGCCCTGAACGCGAACGGCGAATTGCAGGACCGCTGGGGCACGGCCTACCGCTTCCACCAACTCAGCGGCGACCGGATGGAGATCACCAGCGCCGGCCCAGATCGCCGCTTCGGCTCGCCCGACGACGCGACCCTGACTCCGCCCTGAACCGGCTGCCGGCTACCGCGCCGCGCCCGCCGGGGGTCGGAACGTCGTCACGAAGGTGGCGGCGGCCGCCGGCTCGACGAGCTCCAGGTAAAGGCTTTCCCGCCGCCGCGGCGGCACATCGGGCGAACTGCCCTGCCAGAGGCGGAAGCTCCCCGGCACCGCGATGGACACCGGGACTCGCGCCCCGCCGCCCAGATCGACCTCGAAGCGCACCTCCCCGCTGAATTCCCGGACGGTCACGTCGGTCCAATGGCCGAATTCCTCCGGCCGACCCACGGTCCAGTCCGCCGCCGCGCGAAAACTCCCCGGCAGGCGCACCCGCCCCTGGAAGTGCAGCGCCAAGCCCAGGCGGCGTGGAGCCTTCGCACTGGTGACCTCGGCCGTATCCACCAGCGACCCGTCCCGCAACGCGAGGGCCCGCGTGGCCCGGACGCCGGGCCGATAGACCGGCTGCACGGCCGCCACCGCGTCCGGCGCGAAGGACGTGAGCTCCCCGGGCGCGTGCCCCTGCTGACCTTCGCCGTCAACCAGCGGGACATTGTGGTTGAGCCCGCGCGTGTAGTAGCCGCGGTACAGCGGGGAGCCGTAGCCGACGGTGCCCGGGTCGCGCGACAGCGCGCGTTCGCCCCAGTACACGGAGTAATTCAGCGCCTCCGCCTGGCTGTGCGTGCGGGTCAGTTGGCCATAGTGAAAGAATACCTGCCAGCCCCCGCCGCGGAGGACGGCCATCCGGCTCGATTCAAGGCTGCGGCTGGTGACCTCGGGCAGCGGCACCGCCGCCGGGGGGCGGGCCGGCGGGTCAAGTAGCGTGTTCCAATCGCGGAGTCGGCCGGCCTCCTCCAAGCCCAGGGGAGTAGGGAAAACGCGATAGACCTCCGCGAACAAGTCCGGGGCCGGGGCGCGCCCGATGCGGCCGCTGTCCGCGGGGTTGGGCAGTTCGCCATTCGGAAACCTTAGTACGAGCGGTGCCAGCAGCAGGTTGTGGGCGAGGGCGAGTTCGGGCCCGAGTTCGCCGGCGCGGCCCGCCAGCCCCGCGGCCAACGCGAGCGAATGCACGGCCCGCAGGACGAAACTGTTGTAACCAAGCGACTGCTCCTGCCAGAAATAATCCCCCGTGACGCCCTCAGCCAGCTGGGCGCGCAGCCCGAAGCGCCCGTCAAGCGCCTCGCGCCAGAGGTCGTTGTCCCCGAAGAGCAGGGCCACCTGCGCCACGGCGCAGCGCTGCCACACGGCGATGTTGTGGATCGCCTGCTGGGTCGAGTTGAGCGCGCGCACCTCCGGAAGGAAGAACTGCCGGAGCCACGCGGCCCGCTGCTCCGGGGGCGCCGCCGGCCCGAGCAGCCGCACGGCCTCGGTGAACTTCACCAGGTTGCTCGCCTCGGTCAGCGTCTGCCAGAACAAACGCGCCGGATGGCCCGGCCGCTGCGGCTCCCAGCGCAGGAAATTGTCGGCGTAGAAATCCAGCTGGCCCCGGACCCAGTCGGCGAGCGCGGTGTCGCCGGTCAGCCGGTGCAGCCGCGCCGCCCGGACCAGCATTTCGACGTGCTGGCCACGGAAGGTGACGACCCACCAGGCGTGCAGCTTCGGGGTGATCTCGACCTCGGGGTCGGACGGGCTGGAGAAGAACTGAACCTCCTCGTGCGGGATCCGGTCGTTCCAGACGAGGCGGGAGCCGTCTTTGGGGCTGACGCCGTCGTGCGACCAGCCCGGGAGCCATTCGATGCGGTCTTGGTGGCGGGCGCGCCACCGCTCGACCTCGGCGCGCTCACGCCGCACCCATTCCGCCCAGTCGGGATCCTCACGGACGCGCTGACGGGCGCCCTCCCAGTCCTCGCGAGCGGTGCGCCAGGAGTGCCCCTGCCGGTCGGGCAGCTTGAACTCCGGGAACTGCGCGGCTGGCGCCGGCTTGGGGTACGGCGCGGCCGCGGCGACCGTGGCGAAGAGGCCGGCCGCCGCGAGCGAGCGCAGGCCGCTCAGAGTTTGGGGAAGCGGACCCACTTCGCGCCGGCTCGGCCGCTCCTCACCGCGGTCTCGATGAAGGCCATCCCGGCGAGGCCGTCGTCCACCGTGGGGAAGTCGTAACCATCCTTCGGGGCCTTGCGGCCCGCGATGGAGTCGGCGATGGCCACGGCGGCCGCGCGGTAAATGTTCGCGAAGGCCTCGATGAAGCCCTCGGGGTGGGCGAAGGGCGTGCGCGAGGCACCGCGCGTGGCGGCACTAAGGTAGCCGTTGCCGCGGCGGTGGATCTGCTGGGGCGCGTCCGCCTTCTTGAAGATGAGCTCGTTGGGATTCTCCTGAAACCACTGCAGCGAGCCCTTTGTGCCGAAGACGCGGATGTTGAGGTTGTTCTCCTCACCGCTCGAGATCTGGGAGGCGAAGAGGATGCCCTTCACGCCCTGGCTGAAGCGGACCAGGCAGTTGCCGTCATCGTCGAGCAGGCGGCCCGGGATGAAGGTGGAGAGCTCCGCGCAGATCTCCTCCACCTCGAGCCCGGTGATGTAGCGGGCGAGGTTGTGCGCGTGCGTGCCGATGTCGCCCATGCAGTTGGAGACGCCGGAGACGTTCGGGTCCATCCGCCAGTTGGCGATGCGGCTGACCTTGCCGGCCTCGAGCGCGGTGATCGCGTAGCCCTGCGGGTACTCGACCACGACCTTGAGCAACTTGCCGAGGCGGCCGGTGCGGACCCATTCGCGGGCCTCCTTCACCATCGGGTAGCCGGTGTAGTTGTGGGTGAGCGCAAAGACGCGGCCCGTGCGGCGGACGACCTCGCGCAGCTTGCGGCCCTCGGCCAGCGAGAAGCACAGGGGCTTGTCGCAGACCACGTGGAACCCGGCCTCGAGGAAGGCCTTGGCGACCGGGAAGTGGGTGTTGTTGCGGGTGACGATCGAGACGAAGTCGATGCGCTGGTCCGCGGGCAGGGCGGACTCGCGCGCGATCATCTCCTCGTACGTGCCGTAGACGCGCGCGGGATCAAGGTGGAGATCAGCACCAGAGGCGCGGGACTTCGCCGGGTCGGAGGAAAAGCAGCCGGCGACCAAGTCGATCTCGCCGTCGAGGCGGGCGGCCATCCGGTGGACGGCGCCGATGAAGGCGCCGCGGCCACCGCCGACCATGCCCAGGCGGAGTTTGCGGGGAAGGTTCATCGGAGTGCGGGGAACTGGGGGGTCAGAGGGCGACGGGGCGGCCGGTCTCGGCCGAACGATACGCGCCGTCAATGATGCGCATCAGGGCGAGCGCCTGGTCGGGCGTGTTGAGCGGTTCCTCGGCGCCCTGGAGGACGCGGACGAAGTTCACCGCGGAGCGAACCCGGCCCATCGTCTCGTCCGGCGGGACGATGATGGAGCGGTTGACGGGACGGCCGTTCTCGTGGGTGTACAGCTCGCAGGCGTCGATCGCGGTGGCGTCAAGGCCGTCGGTGCCAAAGAGCCGGCGAACCATCCCGCCGGCGCGCGTGCCCTGGAAGGTCACGGAGACCTCCTCGCGGTGGTTCATCTCGGCCCAGGAGACCGCGAAGGACATCGACTGCCCGGAGCGGAAGGTAAGGAAGCCGTGCGCCGCGGCCTCGACGTCGGTCACACCCTTGGCGACGTCCGGGATGCCCCAAGGGCCCTTAAAGGACTTGTCGGTGATGTGATCGTGGTAGGTCCGCGCGAGGATATGAGCGGGCTCGGGGTAGCCCATGAAGTGCAGCCCGAGGTCGATCATATGCAGCAGGTCGATCAGGGGGCCGCCACCGGAGAGCGCCTTGGTGGTGAACCAGCCGCCGAAGCCCGGGATGCCGGTGCGGCGGATCCACTTCGCCTGGCAGGAGTTGATCGTGCCGACGACGCCCTGACTCAGGTATTCGCGGATGGCGTAACTCTCGGGCCGGGCGCGGTTGTTGAAGTTGAACATCAGCGTGCGACGGGCCTTGGCAGCCGCGGTCCGCATCTGCGCCATCTGCGGGGCCGTGAGCGCGGGCGGCTTCTCGCAGAACACGTGCTTGCCCGCCTTCAGCGCTTGGAGCGCCAAGGGAGCGTGGAACTTGTTCGGGACGATGATGGAGACCGCGTCGAGCTCCGGGAGCGCCCGCAGCATCTCGGCCACGTCACCAAAATGGCGCGGAATCCCGTGCCGGGCGGCGGCCTTTTCCGCGGCGGCCGCGTTGAGGTCCGCGAGGGCCACAATCTCGGCCCCCGCTTCCCGGAAACCCCGGGCGTGGTAGGCAGCCATGCCGCCCGCTCCAATGATCGCAATTTTGGGGGAGTTCATCGGCTTCAGCGGTCGAATTGGGCGTCGAAAACGATGGTGCTCGAGGGGAAGTCGACCTTCCGCACGAAGGCGGCCGACTCAGCGGCGCCGTGGAAGCGGTCCATCCGGCTGTCCTCCCACTCGACCGACAGCGGCCCACGATAGCCGACGTCGTTCAGGGCCACGATGATGTCCTCAAAGCGGATGTCGCCGTGCCCGAGCGAGCGGAAATCCCAGTGGCGGCGGGCGTCGCCGAAGCTCACGTGCCCCCCGAACACGCCGACGGTGCCGTCGCCGTGGCCCCACCACGCGTCCTTCATATGGCAGTGGTAGATGCGGTCCCCGAAGGTGCGGATGAACTTCACGTAATCGACGCCCTGGTAACCGAGGTGCGAGGGGTCGTAGTTGAAGCCGAAGCGCCGGTGCCCGCCGACGGCCGCCACGGCCCGCTGGGCGCTGGCGATGTCGAAGGCGATCTCGGTCGGGTGCACCTCCAGCGCGAAGTTCACGTTCTGCTTGTCGAACGCCTCGAGGATCGGCCCGAAGCGGCGCGCGAAGTCCGCGTAACCGGCATCCCAGAACGCCTGCGAGGTCGGCGGGAAGGCGTAGATCGAGTGCCAGATCGAGGAGCCGGTGAAGCCGTTGACCACCGCCGGGAACTCATCCTTGCCCGCCCGGCCCGGCCGCGCGTCGAAGAACGCCCGCGCCGCCTTGGCCGTGAGAGCTAGCTTACGCGCGGCCCGCTTGCGCACGCCCTCCGGGTCGCCGTCGCCCCACACGTCAGCCGGCAAAATCGACTTGTGCCGCTCGTCGATCAGGTCGCACACGGCTTGGCCCACCAGATGGCTCGAGATCGCGTGGCAGGTGAGCCCGTGGTCCTTGAGCAGCGCCCACTTCTCGTGGACGTACTTCTTGCTCGAGGCCGCCGCGTCGGGGTCGAAGTGGTCGCCCCAGCAGGGCAGTTCCACGCCGTCGTAGCCCATCTTCTTGACGAGCGGGGCCAGCTTCTCGAGGGGGAGGTCGGCCCATTGGCCGGTGAACAGGGTGACGGGACGGGGCATAGGTGATTGGGATCGGCGGGAGACAACCCGGCGCCCCGGCGGGCGGCGAGAAAAAATCCGGGTTTGTCGCCGCGCCCGGCGCCCCCTCCACTCCCGCGCCGTGCCGCCGCTCACCATTTGGACCAACACCCGCTTCCAGCCTGCCGCCGAAAGCCTCCTCGAGGCGG
Organism: Opitutaceae bacterium; assembly: GCA_044370095.1. Classification (GTDB taxonomy): domain Bacteria; phylum Verrucomicrobiota; class Verrucomicrobiia; order Opitutales; family Opitutaceae; genus ER46. Next base: position 7,763 of record JBILWD010000011.1, read on the forward strand.
GCTTGGGGCCCCACCGACTGGTGCGCTCCGCCACCACCACCGCCGCCGTGCTCGTGGCCGGCCGCCCCGACCCGACCCTCGCCGCCGCCGACATCGCCTTCGGCCAGCCCGACGCCGCGCAGTGCCTCGCGTCCCCCCGCCTCCGCTGGGTCGAGGTGACCAGCGCAGGCTACACCCGGTACGACACCCCGGAGTTCCAGGAGGGCTTCCGCGCCCGCGGCGCCGCCTTCACCAACGCCTCGGGGGTCTTCGCCGACAGCTGCGCCCAGCACGTGCTCGCGATGATGCTCGCCCTGGGCCGGCGCCTGCTCCCCTCCCACCGCGAACAGCTCACGGACCGCTCCTGGCACTACGACGAGCGCCGGTACGAGTCCCGGCTGCTCACCGGGCAGTCCGTCCTCCTGCTCGGCTATGGCGCGATCGGCCGCCGCCTCGCCGCGCTGCTCTCACCCTTCGGGATGCAGGTCACCGCCGTCCGCCGCCGCGTCCGCAGCGAGGCCGGCGTCCGCATCGTCCCCGAGGAGCTGCTCAGCTCCGCCCTCGGCCAGGCCGACCACGTCGTCAACCTCCTGCCCGACAACGAGTCGACGCGGAACTACGTGAACGCCCGCCGGCTCGCCTGCTGCAAACCCGGGGCCCGCTTTTACAACGTGGGCCGCGGCACCACCGTCGACGAGACCGCACTGCTCGCGGCGCTCCGCTCCGGGCGTATCGGCGAAGCCTACTTGGACGTGTTTGCGACCGAGCCGCTGCCCGCGGACCACGCCTTCTGGACGGAGCCGCGCTGCTACGTCACGCCCCACACCGCCGGCGGCCGCCACGACCAGGACGAGGCACTGGTACGGCACTTTCTCGCCAACCTCGCCGTATTCACCACCGGCGGGGCGCTGACCGACCGCGTGGTCTGAGGCCGATGCGAGGGGATCAGGCGCGGACCACGCGGGTGCCCGCGATGAAATCGTGCAGGCAGCGGCGATCCTCGCGGAAGATCATCAGGTAATTCGTCGTCACGAAGGCGAACCGGAGGAAAAAGCCGACGACCGGCACGAGCTGCAGCAGCCCCTGGATGGCGCCGGAGGGTAGCTCGCGCAGCAGCCACGCCCGCAGGAAGCCGGGCTTCTCGCCGTCGTCCGCCCGCACGACGCGCACGCCGAGGAGGATTTTGCCCAGCGACTGCCCTCGGCTGGTGAGCAGGAAAATCTGAATACCCAGCAGCGCGAGCTGGAGCGCGGTGAACAACGCCAACGCCGGCATCAGCCGGGTGGTCTCCAAACCCTCAAGGTTGAACTCGCCCTCGCGCGAGGCGGCCACGATCGCCTCGAGGACCTTCATCAGGTCAGGACCTAGGACCACCAGCGCGGGCACGGCGGCCAAAAATTCGAGAAACCCGTCGGCGCAGCGCGCCAACAGGCGCGACCAAGGGGAAGCGAGGGTCACCGGCTCGGCCTCCCGCAGCCCCGGCGCCGCCTCTTCCTCCTCTTGGTTCGCAATCACGGGGGCCGCGACCTCGACCCCGCCGAACTCCACGAAATCCCCGAGGCGCCGCCACTCCTCGGTGCCCACCCGCTTGGCGCGGGTGTCGGCGTTGGCCCGGCCCCCGGCCAGCCACCCGCGGACCTGCCCGGCCGTCGCCGGGCCGTACTCCTTGCCGTCGCCGCCGATGATGATGAACATCGGGTCAGGCAAGCCCCCAGCCCCGGCCGCGTCAACGTCAGGCCGCGCCCGGCAACTGCACGCGCCGGGCGGTCGGATCCGGGTGCGGGCGGAAGAACAGGGCGGTGTGGCCCACGGCCCCGACGCAGACGCAGCGGCCTTCGTCCGCGATCCGCTCCCCGAGCGCGGCCCGCTCCTCGCGGTCGGCACCGACGAAGCGGAGCTTCACCAGCTCGTTGGCCCGCAGCAGCCGCTGCAGTTCCTGCAGAAAGGCGGGGGTGACGCCGGCCTTGCCGACCCGGACGTGGTCGGGGAGGGATTGGCCTAGGCCGCGCAGGTGGGAACGCTGGGCGCCCGTGAGCGCGAGTTCGTACATCCCGCCATCGTGGCCCGCGCGCGGGCCCGTGCCAAGCCCCGCGATTTCGCCTGACGCCCCCCGGCCAACCTGCGCGGAATCGCACCGTGCCGCGACCCGTTTCAGCCCCCCGCCACTTCACCGTCCGCTTCGCCCTCGCCCTGACCGTCGCCGCGGTCTTCGGCGAGGTGGCGGCCGCCTGGGTGCTCGAACGCGCCTACCTCGCGGGCAGCCTCACGGGCTGGTACGCTTGGGCGGGCGACCACCCCGCCGTGGATTCGGTCCTGCTCGTGTTCGCCAAGCTGCTCGCGACCGCCGTGGTGGCCGGCTGGGCCTTCTCCCGCGCCGGCGAACGCTGGCCCGCCGCCGGCACCCTCCGTTTCTCCCCGCCCGCGCTCGCCTGGACGCTCCTGCCCTTCATCGGCGCGGTAATCATCGCCCTCTCGGAGATCGACAACCTGATGCGCGCGGCGCTGCCCGCGGGCGCGCTCGAACGCCTCGATTTCGCGCCGGACCTCGGCGAGATCGTCGAGATCGCCTGGCTGGGACCCTTTCTCGCGGTGGTGATCGCGCCCGTGACCGAGGAAATTGTCTTCCGTGGGCTGATCCTGCGGGGCCTCCTCGGGCGCTGGCGCCCGATGGCCGCCATCCTCTTCTCCTCCGGGCTGTTCGCGCTCGTCCACTTTAACCCCGCCCAGGCGCCGGTCGCCCTGCTGCTCGGGCTGCTCACCGGCTGGCTCTACGCACGGACGCGCTCGCTCGGGCTCTGCATCCTCGCCCACGCGCTCAACAACGCGGCGAGCTACCTGACGTGGTTCCCCTTCGAGGTGACGGGCTTCAACGCCATCACCGAAGCGGAGGGCCCGGTCTTCCATCCCTGGTGGTTCAACGGCATCGGCCTCACCCTACTCGCCCTCGGAATCTGGGGCGTCCGCCGCCTCACGCCCCCCGGCATCTCTTGGCTGCTGCCGCCGCCCCCGTTGCTGCAGCCGCCCGTTCTCGCGGCGCCCCCCGCACTTGGCGGTTGTCAGCCCCCGGCGGGCCCCAACGATGCCGGGCGGATGGCCTCGGACCTCGCCCAACTCGTCACCACCCTCGCCCGCCGCGCGCGCGCCGCCTCGCTGGTGCTCGCGAACGTGCCCCGTGAGCGCAAGGACGCGGCGCTGCTCCGGCTCGCCGGGATGCTCGAGGCCGCCGGCCCCGAGCTCCTCGCCGCCAACGCCCGCGACCTCGCCTCCCCCGAGGCCGCCGCCCTCCCCGCCGCCACGCGCGACCGGCTCACCCTCACCCCGGAACGCCTCCGCCAGCTCGCGGAGTCCGTGCGCCAGGTCGCCGCCCTGCCCGACCCCGTCGGCGAAGTCCTCGAGGAGACGACGCGCCCCAACGGCCTGCACCTGCGCAAGGTGCGCGTCCCGATCGGCGTGATCGCGATCATCTACGAGGCTCGCCCGAACGTGACGATCGACTGCGCCGTGCTCTGCCTGAAGAGCGGTAACGCGGCCATCCTCCGCGGCGGCAAGGAGGCCTTCCACACCAACGTCGCCCTCGCCGAGCTGGTGCGCCAGGCGCTCATCGCGAGCGGCCTGCCGGCCGACGCCGTGCAATTGGTGCCCACGACGGACCGCGGCGCGCTCACCACCCTGCTCGGGCTCGACACCCTCATCCAGTGCGTGATCCCGCGCGGCGGCGAGGGACTGATCCGCTTCGTCACGGAGCACAGCACGATCCCCGTCATCAAGCATTATACCGGCGTCTGCTGTGTCTACCTCGACCGGGCCGCCGACGCGGCGATGGCCGCGGCGGTTACGACCAACGCCAAGGTCTCCCGCCCCAGCGCCTGCAACGCCGCCGAGCAACTCCTCGTGCACCGCGAAGCCGCTCCCGTTCTCCTCCCCGCCGTGGGGCGCGCGCTCGTCGACCGGGGGGTCCGCCTGCGCTGCGACGCCGAGGCCGCTGCCATCCTCGCTACCGCCGGCATTCCCGCGGAACCGGCGGCCCCGGCCGACTTCACCGCAGAGTTCCTCGACCTCGTGTTGGCGGTGCGCGTCGTGGGCTCCCTCGACGAGGCGATTGCCACCATCAACCGCGACGGCTCCGCGCACAGCGACGCGATCGTGACCGCGGACGAGCCCGCCGCCCGCCGCTTCCTCGCGGAGGTCGACAGCGCGACGGTCTACTGGAACGCCAGCACGCGCTTCACCGACGGCTTCGAGTTCGGCTACGGGGCGGAGATTGGGATCAGCACGGATCGCCTCCACGCCCGCGGCCCGATGGGCCTGCGGGAACTCTGCAGCCACAAGTTCCTGATCGAGGGCACGGGTCAGGTGCGGGGCTGAACCGTCCAATTCGCTCTGGCCTCGCCCGGCGGGGGTGGTTTCCCTCCCCGCGATGCCCGCCCGTCCCCGCTTCTCCGGCGCCGCCGTCGCCGCGCTCCTGACCCTCGCCTGCTTGCCGTCCGCGGCCGGCCAGGTGCAGCCCCCCGCCTCCCTCACCGCGCCGGCCGCACCGCCCGCCCCCGCCCCGGCCCCGGCCACGGCCACGGTACCCGTCCCCGGGATCGAGGCCTCGGTGGTGAAGGTGTTCGCCACCGCGCGCTACCCGGACCCCTACCGCCCGTGGACCAAGCAGGCCCCGCGCGAGGGCACCGGCACCGGTGTGATCATCGAGGGCCGCCGCATCCTCACCAACGCCCACGTCGTCCTCTACGCGAGCCAGGTGCAGGTGCAGGCCAACCAGTCCGGCGACAAGGTCTCGGCCACCGTCGAGGCCATCGCGCCCGGCATCGACCTCGCCGTGCTCCGGCTGGAGGACGAGTCGTTCTTCGCCCAGCGGCCCGCCCTGCCCCGCGCCGCCCGCCTGCCCGGGGTCAAGGATCCGGTGATGGTCTACGGTTTCCCCACCGGGGGAACGAACCTTTCGATCACCAAGGGGATCGTCTCCCGCATCGAGTTTACGCTCTATAACTACCCGGTCTCGGGCCTCCGGATCCAGATCGACGCCGCGATCAACCCGGGCAACAGCGGGGGTCCGGCCGTCGTCGACGACCGGATGATCGGCCTCGCCTTCAGCCGCCTCGGCGGCGGCGATAACATCGGGTACATCATCCCCGCCGAGGAGATCGACCTGTTCCTCGCGGATGTCGCCGACGGCCGCTACGACGGCAAGCCCGCCCTCTTCGACCCGCTCCAGACCTTCGAGAACCCCGCCCTGCGCACCCACCTCAAAGTCGGCCGCGAGGTCGAAGGCGTGATCGTAACAGGCGCGGACAACGCCGAGGAGGGATATCCGCTGCGCCCCTGGGATGTCCTCACACACATTGCCGGCACGCCGATCGACAATGAAGGAATGGTGCGGCGCGGCGACCTCCGCGTGCGCCTGCACTACTTGCTCCAGTCGCAGGCCAAGGCAGGCCGGATCGCGCTCACCGTCGTGCGCGACCAGACCCCGCGCGTCCTCGAGGTGCCCGTACCGCCGCAGCGGCCGCTGGTGATGCCGGACTTGGTCGGCAATTACCCCTCTTACTTCATCTACGGCCCAGTGGTGTTCTCGGCGGCCACACAGGCTTTCCTCGCGGGGCTGAACAACGTGGCGGCGCAACTCTCCGCCCAGGCCAGCCCCCTCGCCCACCGGCGCGCCGACCGCCCGGCCTTCGCCGGCGAGGAGATCGTCGTCGTGTCCTCCCCGTTCTTTCCCCACCGCCTGGTCAAGGGCTACTCCCCCGCCCAGGGGCGCGTGGTGGAAAGCGTCAACGGCCGCCGCGTCCGCAACCTCGCCCACTTGGTGGAACTCCTCCGCGACGCCCGCGAGGAGCTGATCGTGCTCGATTTCGCCGGCCGCAAGATCGAGACGGTCGTCCTGCCCCGCGCGGAGACCGCCGCGGCCACCGAGGATATTCTCAATGATAACGGCATCCGCGCTCAGGGCTCGCCCGACGTGCTCGCCGTCTGGCAGGCCTCGCGCGCGCCCTGAAGCGGCGCTCTTGCCAAGCCGCCTCCCGCGACCAACGTTTTGGCCCTATGCATTTCGACTCCCGCCCGCTCGCCGCCACCTCCCTGCCGCCCCGCGCCGATGACGAGGACGAGGACGGCGACGAGGAGACCGCTGCCACCCGTAAGGGCGCCGCACCCGTCGGCCTGCTGATTCAGCGCAAGTTCCTCGAGCAGCGGAAGATCTTCCTCTGGGGCGCGGTCACCGACGAGACCGCGAAGGACATCACCGAGAAGCTGCTCTACCTCGAGGCCACCGCTCCCGGGAAGGATATCACCTTCTACATCAACACCCCCGGCGGCTCCATCACCGCCGGGATGGCAGTGTACGACACGATCCGACTGATCACCTCACCGGTCACGGTCGTGGTGACCGGGATGGCCGCCTCGATGGGCTCCATTTTGCTCAGCGCCGCTCCCAAGGGCCGCCGCCTGCTGTACCCGCATTCGCGCGTGCTGATCCACCAGCCCCTGATCTCCGGCCGGATGATCGGACCCGCCAGCGACATCAACATCCAGGCGCAGGAGATGGAGAAGCTGCGCGCGGAATTAAACCAGATCCTCGCGACCGCCTCCGGGCAGCCGCTGGAGCGGATCAACCGCGATACCGACCGCGACTTCTACCTGACCGCGCGCGAGGCCATCGAATACGGTTTGGCCGACCGCATCGTCGACCGCGTCTGAGCCCGCCTCCCCGCCGCCGGGCGGCCGCAGGGCTCACCCCGCCGCGGGACCGTAGGCGTCGCGCAGCACCTGCAGCGTGTGCCGGACGCGCACCGGCGAGCCAAGGGCCGCAAGGTGGGCGCGCAGTTGCGTGAGGCACCCGATGTTACCCGAAGCCACCACGGTGGCACCCGTGGCGATCACCGCTTCCGCCTTCTGCCGCCCGAGGGAACCGGCGATTTCCGGCTGGTCGAGGTTGTAGGTGCCGGCGCTGCCGCAGCAGAGGTGCGCCTGCGCCAACTCGCACAGCTCCACGCCGGGGATCGCCGTGAGCAGGCGCCGCGGTTCCGCGCGTACGCCCTGCGCGTTCGCGAGGTGGCAAGCGTCGTGGTAGGCGATCTTCCGCGGACCGTCGCCCGCCGGAAGCTCGCGCAGCCCCAGCCGGTCGAGGAATACGCTCACGTCCATCACCCGGTGGGCAAAGGCCTCGGCGCGGTCTGCGTCATCCGTACCCCGCAAGATTAACCCATACTCGTGCAGCGCCGACCCGCAGCCCGCCGCGTTGGTCAGGATTGCGTCCACGTCCTGCGGGAAGGCCGCCAGGTTGCGCCGGGCAAACTCCCGCGCCGCCGGCAAGTCGCCCGTGTGCCAAGCGAGGCCGCCGCAACAGCTCTGGGCCTCCGGGATGAGCACCTCGACGCCGTTACGCGCTAGCACCTCGAGCGTGGCGTGGTTGATGTCGGGATCCAGCACGCGCTGCGCGCAACCCGCGAGCAGGGCGACCCGCGCCCGCCGCTGCCCTTGCGCGGCCTGGACCGCCGGAAGGGGGCGGGCCGGCGGGATGTTGGCCGGCGCGAGGTCGAGCATCGGGCGCAGCGCAGCGGGCACCAAGCGGCGCCACGCTCGCCCCAGCGCGGCCCCGCGGAGAGCGAGCCGGAAGCGGCCGGGATAGGGCAAGGTGGCCGCGGCGAGGGTACGGCGGAGCCGGGCGCCCCACGGCCGCTCCACCTCCGGCTCCTGCCGCGCGCGGAAGGGGCTGATCAGGTCACGGTAAGACACCCCACTGGGGCAAGCGGGCTCACAGGCTAGGCAGCCGAGACAGCGGTCCAAATGCGGCTGCGCCGCCGCCGCCGGCAGGGTTCCCTCGAGCACCTGCTTCATCAGGATGATCCGCCCGCGCGGGGAATCCATCTCCTGGCCGAGCTCCTGATAGGTCGGGCACGCCGGCAGGCAAAAGCCGCAGTGCACGCAGGCCTGCACGGCCTTCGCCATCGCCTCGCCCATCGGTCCGTGCTGTTCCGGTCGGATCGCGTGTTGCATTGCTCAGTCCTCGAGTTCCGGGAAACGCCCCGCGGGATCAAGGGCCCGCTTCACCGCCGTCATTACCCCTGCCGTCCGCCGCGGCCCGAGCCAGCGGGAACCGGCGCCGCGCAGCCGCACGCCCGGCCAAGGTGACACCGCGGGCGCGCCCCCAGGCGGAAGCGAGAGATAACCCGCGTTACCTCCGGCGCCGATCCAGCCCCGCCCCCCCTCCTGCGCCCGCACCCACGCGACAAACGCCGGCACCTCCCCCGAGGTCAGGAGCACCTTCGCCAACGAGCCCCCCGGATACGCCCAAGTGAAGCCAGTCACCGCCGTCCACAGGCCCGCGGCCTCCGCCGGCGTCAGCTCCCGGCCGGGAAAGCGCGCCAGCAGTTCAGCCACCAGCGGTCCGAGCGCGGCCTCTCCCGCCCCAATCCGCACGTAAACGGCGGGCTCTTCGACCGTCGCCTCTAGGGCATCGAGCTCCCAGCGCCCGCCGGCGCAGGCTCGGAGGAGCCGGACCTGATCCACCGCGTCGCGAGCCGTGAGCCGCAGCGTGCGGGTCGCGGCGGGCCGCGGGAAGACTTTGAACGTGAGCTCGGCGAGGACGCCCCAGCAGCCGGCGCTGCCGACAAAAAACTTGGGCAGGTCGAAGCCCGCCGCGTTTTTGACCACCTTCCCGCCCACCCGCAGCAACCGCCCCTCGCCGTCCACGAAGCGCGCTCCCAGAATAAAGTCACGCACGCCGCCGAACCGCCAGCGGCCGGGCCCGGAGAGGCCCGCGGCGACTGTGCCGCCAAGGGTCGCACCGGCCTCCGCCAGCGGCGGGTCGAAGGGCAAGTACTGGCCCCGCTCGCCCAGCACAGCGCCGAGTTCCGTCAGCGGCGTACCCGCCCGCGCGGTGAAGGTGAACTCGTCGGGCTCGTACTCGACGATACCTCTCAGGGCCCGCATAGACAGCGGCGTAAACCCGGGAGCCGCCGTTGCCAGCCGCGCCTTGGTGCCCGCGCCGACGGGCAGGATCCGCGGATGGGCGCGGACGGCGGCGACAAGTTCCTCAAGGGTGGCGGGGCTCATTCGCGTGAGATGACGCCCGCCCGTTCGAGCGGATGCAGGCCGGTTTGCGTGAGGGCGGGGGCGGTCCCTTCCGGAAACATCTTCCCCGGATTCGCGATCCCGGCCGGATCGAACGCAGCGCGCACCCGGCGCAGCAACGCGAGTTCCTCCGGCGGAAACATCACGGGCAAATAATCGCGTTTCTCCACGCCGACGCCGTGCTCGCCGGTGATCGACCCACCCATCTCGACGCACATCCGTAAAATGCGGCCGGCGAGCTCTTCGGCCCGCCGCAGGCCGTCCGGCTCGCGGCCATCATAAAGGATGAGCGGGTGCAGGTTGCCGTCGCCCGCGTGGAACACGTTCGCGCACCGAACGCCCATCTCCCGCGACCAGGCCTGGATTCGCCGCAGTGCCTCGCCCAGCCGCCGACGGGGCACCACGCCGTCCTGCACGATGAAATCCGGGGACAGGCGGCCGACGGCGCTGAAGGCGCTCTTGCGGCCCTTCCAGATGGCGAGCCGCTCCGCCGCGTCGCGGGCCGGCCGCACCTCCACGGGACGGCTGGCCGCGAGGATCGCCTCGAGGCGGACGCGGTCCGCCGCCACCACCTCACGCGGGCCCTCCAGCTCCACGATGAGCACCGCCTCGCAGCCCGGCGGATAATCTGCGTGCACCGCCGCGGTAGCCGCCTGCAGCGCGAGCTGCTCCATAATCTCGATCGCGCCGGGCAGCAGTCCGCTCGCGATCACCGCCGCGACGGCATCACCGGCCTGCTCCAGCGTGGCATAGCCCGCCAGCACGGTGTGGAACCATTCCGCCCGCGGCAGCAGCTGCAGCGTGACCTCGAGCGCGATGCCGAACAGACCCTCGTTGCCCACGAACAATCCCGTCCAATCCGGTCCCACCTGCTCGCGGCTGGTTCCGCCAAATTCCACCACCTCCCCGGTCGCGAGCACGGCCTTGAGGCCGAGCACGTGGTTAGAGGTCATCCCGTACTTGAGGCAATGGGCCCCACCCGCGTTGAAGGCTACATTGCCGCCAATCGTGCACACGGACTGGCTCGACGGATCCGGCGCATAGTGCAGCCCGTACGGCTGCGCCGCGAGCGTGACGGCCAAATTCACCACGCCCGGTTCAACCACGGCAATCCGCTCAGCCGGATCGAGGCGCAGGATACGGTTGAGGCGGTTGAGGGTGATGACGATGCCGCCCGCCACCGGCAGGGCGCCGCCGGACAGGCTCGTGCCGCTGCCGCGCGCGACGAAGGGCACACCGTGCCGGTGACACCAGCGGACGGCGGCGACCACCTCGTCCGCGGTGCGGGGCGCGATCACGGCCGCCGGCCGGGCGGCGAAAGCGAAGAGCGCGTCGCTCTCGTAGGCTGCGAGCGGCGCCTCGTCGGCGAGTAGGCTGCCTGGGCCGAGCAGCGCCGCGAGTTCGGCGCGGATGCGGGCGGGGTCAGGCGGGACACTCATTCTCGGGCGTGCCGCTCAACGGCCGTAGACCACATACCATTTGTCGTCGTAGAGCGGGTGCTCCGCGAGCGGCCGGAGTCCCGCGGCCGCCATCCACTCGCGCGTCTGGTCCCGGGTCACCTGCAACTTGGGGTCGTTCTTGTGCGGGCCTAGTTCCGGGTGAAAATCGATCACTGCAATGCGCCCGCCGGGACGCAAGTAACTGGCCAGGCTACGCAGGTACGTCGCGCGGTCCTCGATGTGGTGCAGAACATCAAAGATGAAGGCCAAGTCGACGTCCCGCGCCGGCAGCTGCGGATCGGTGAACGCGCCGAGCACCGGCCGCACGTTAGCCGCGCGGGCCTCCTCCGCCTTGCGGGCGATGTGGTCCACCAGCCCCCGATCGATATCGACCGCGTAGACCCGGCCCTGCGGCACCGCGCGGGCCAGCGGCAGGGTGAACACGCCAGAGCCGGCGCCGATGTCGGCCACCACCGCGCCCGGTGCGAGCCCGAGCCGGCTGACCGCTTCCTCGACCTTGAGGCGGCCGACCCGGTTCTGGCTGTCGAGGGTCTTGAGCCACTCCTCGGTGGAGCGCGCCCCCAGCTGAGCACGCACCGGGCCAGCCGCCGCCAGCAGGCCCACGGCAAAGGTTAGGAGGGGCAACAGGGGAACGCGGGACATCGCTCCAAGACCGGGGCGCGCCGGATCTTTGACAAGGCGGAAAACCGCGGCCTCAATCCGCCCCGCGCCCGAGCCAACGGTAGAGCGGCCAACCAGCGGCGACCGGAACGAGCCCGACCAGACTGAGCGCGCCGGCATAGTCGATCGCCGCCTGCAGCATCCACGCGCAGGTGAGGCAGAAGAGCAGCGGCAGGACCGGATAGAACGGCACCGTGAAGGGACGCTCGATCCCTTGGTCGCGGGAACGGAGCACGAACAGGGAAATGCCCGTGAGCAGGAAGAAGGCCCAGAAGACGGGCGCCGTGCACTTGAGCAGCGTGTCGAAGCCGCCGTGCCCCTGCCAAGTAACGGGCCCGAGTCCGACCCCCGCTAGGGCGCCACCGACGAGCGCGCGGCCGGCCGGGTGGCCGAGGAGGAACACCAACACGAGGGTGCAGCCAAGCTGGGCCAGCAGCGCCGCCGCCGGCACTCCGCGCCGGGCGTCGCGCCGCGCGAGGAACCGCAGCGCCGGAAAATCTGCGCCCGCGCCCGAGTAGATCCGCGCTCCGGTGAGCGTCAGCCCATTGACCGCCCCGAGGGCGGAGACCATCACTAGCACCGACATAAAGGCCGCGCCGGCCGGTCCGAACGGACCTTGGAGGACGTCCGCCGCGATCGCCTTCGCCTCGCGCGCCCGGACGAACCCGAGGCCGTGGAGGTAGGCCGCGTTGACCAGCAGGTACACGAGCGCCACCCCGGCCGTGCCGAGCAGCAGCGCGCGCGGGATGTCGCGGCGCTTGTCGCGCATCTCCGCCACGATGAAGGCCGCGTCATTCCAGCCGCCGTAGGTGTAGAGCACGAGGATGAGCGCGAGGCCGATCCCCGCCCCGGCCACGGGTACCGCCGCCGGCTCCGCGGGCGCCTGCGGCCAGCCGAGCCCTGCGACCACGATCGCCGCGAGGCCCACGACCTTCAGCGCGGTGAGAACGTTCTGCGTGCGCCGCCCGGCCTGCAGCCCGGCAAGGTTGAGTAGGGTCAGGCCCGTAACGGCGGCGGCCGCCAGCCACGGGGCGGCGGCCGGCCCGAGGCCCCAGAGCCGCGCCGCATAGTCCGCGAACACGAACCCCATCAGGCCAATGCTCCCGCTCATCAGCACCACCAGTTGGGACCAACTGAAGAGAAACCCCATCCCGGGGCCGAAGGCACGCCGGAGGAAGAAATAATCGCCGCCTTCCCGGGGGTAGGTGGTCGCCAGTTCTGCGTAGCACAGGGCGCCGACCACGGAGAGCGCGCCGCCGAGGGCCCAGACTAGCATCGCCTCCGTCGGGCTCGCGACGCAGCTGAGGATGAACGGGGCCGTCTCGTAGATGCCCGCACCGACGACGATCCCGATGATCACGGAAACGGCGTCGCCGAGGGAGAGATGGCTCGCGGGGGCAGAGGGGGCGGGGGCGGACATCGCGCTGCCAAGGCACCGGATGCGCGGGGGGGCGTCAATGCCGCGGGGGCAGTCTTCGCTTCCGTTTTCTGAGGGGCGGCGTTTTTCTCCCCGCGCGCCCATGCACGAACTCCTGCGCGACGCCCGCATCCGGCGCCTTCTCCTTGCGAACACCTGCAGCGCGGTAGGCACGGGCATCACGGTGTTTGCCGTGCCGTGGCTGCTCGTGCAGCAGCCGGGGGGCAGCACCGCTTACCGCTGGGCCACGGTCGCCACCACCCTCGCGCTCTTTGTCGCCGCCCCCTATTACGGCGCCTGGGTCGACGCCCACTCGCGCAAATCCGCCCTGCTCCTCAGCGAGCTCTGGTCCGCCGCCTCCTCGGTGCTCCTCGCCGGGCTCGGTTTTGCCCTCGACGGCTTCGGCACCGGCCCGCTCGTGGCCGCGTACTTCGCCGGGATGCTCTACTACACCCTGCATTACCCGGCGAAGTTCGCCCTCATCCAGCAGACGTTCGACCGGTCCCACTACCAGTCCCTGATCGGGCTCCTCGAGATTCAGGGCCAGGCCGCGATGATGCTGGCCGGGGCCCTCGCGGGGCTCCTGCTCGGCCGGGTGCCGCTCAGCCTCATCCTCGCGGTGAACGCCGCCGCCGGCATCGCCAGCTACGCCCTGCTGCGCGGACTGCCCTACACCGCGACCCACCTCGGCCCCTCCGCCGCGCCGGCGCCCGCTTCGGTCTGGCACGGCGTGGCCGAGGGCGGCCGCTGGCTGCTCGCCCGCCCGCGGCTCGCGGTGTTCTTCACCTGCACGCTGCTGCCGTTCGTCGTCGTGATGGCTGCGAACTACCTCTTTCCGGTCTACGTCACCCAGACGCTCGCGGCCGGGCCCGAGTGGTTCGCCGGGGGCGAGATCACGTTTGCCGCCGGGGCGATCCTCGCCGGATTGCTCCTGCCGCGCCTGATCAGCCGCCACAGCGCCGCCACAACGGTCCCGGTCACGATGCTCGTGTTCCTCGCTGGTCTGCTCCTACTCGCGGCCGTGCACCTCCCCCTGCCCTACCTCTGTGCCGGCGCGCTCCTCGGGTTCGGCAACGCCGGGTGCCGCGTCGCCCGCAGCGCGCTGCTGCTGCACTTGGTGCCCAACGCGGTGATGGGCCGCGTCGGCGGCTTCTACCAAGTGCTCGACCGCGTGCTGCGCACGGCGCTCGTGCTCGCTATGGGGATCATCGACGCCCACGGTCCCCCCGTGGGATTCGCCCTGCTCGCCGCTGTCCTCCTCCTCGCCCTCGCCGGGGCGCTGCGCACCCGCGCCGCTGCCCGGCCCGCCGTCCCCGCCTGAACCCCCGATGCTCCGCGCCCTCCTCCTCGACTTCGACGGGCTCGTCCTCGACACCGAGACGCCCCTCATTGATGCCTACGCCCGGGTCCACACCGATCACGGCGTGCCCTTCGACCGCACCCGCTTTCTCCACGGGGTGGGCCACGCCGAGTACGCCTTCGACCCCTGGCACGGCTTCAGCCCCCACGCCGATCGCGCCGTGCTCGAAGAGGAATGCCGGGCCGCCAAGGCCGGGATCATCCTCGCCCAGCCGATTTTGCCCGGTGTGGAAGCCCTCCTCACCGCCGCCGCCGCCGCCGGCTGGTCGCTGGCCGTCGTCTCCAACTCGCCGCGGGAGTGGGTTGACCCGCACCTCGAGCGCCTCGGCCTTCGCGCGCACTTCCGCTTCACCGTCTGCCGCGGCGACGCGCCCGCTCCCAAGCCCGAGCCCGATCTCTACCGGCTCGCCCTCAACCAACTCGGCGTCCGCGGGCACGAGGCCGTGGCCTGCGAGGACTCCCACACCGGCACGCTGGCCGCCCGCCGCGCCCGCATCTGGACCGTCGCCGTCCCCAACGGTTCGACGGCCCACCACGACTTCTCCCACGCCGACTGGCTCGTGCCTTCCCTCGCGGAGGTTTCCCCCGCCGTGCTCCGCGCGCGCTTTGAGCAACCCTGACCCTCCCACGCTCGTCCTTTCCCCCGATGCCCCGCCTCCTCTCCCCGCTTCTCGCCCTGCTGGCGCTGCTCCTTGCAATCCCGGCCTCCGGCGCCGCGCCCGCCCCGGCGCTCCCCGCGCGCCCGAACGTTCTCTTCATTGCCATCGATGACCTGCGCGACTGGGTGGGCTTTCTCGGCGGTCACCCGCAAGCGCGCACGCCCAACTTCGACCGCCTCGCGCGGATGGGCACCGCCTTCACGCGCGCCTATTGCGCTTCGCCCTCCTGCAACCCCTCGCGCGCCGCCCTGATGTCGGGACTGCGGCCCTCCACCTCGGGCGTCTATGACAACGGGATCGACTTCCGCCCCCTGATCGCCCCGGAGCTCGCGCTGCCACACCTCTTCCGCCAGGCCGGCTACTTCGTTCACGGCGCCGGCAAGATCTACCACGAATCCTACCGCCGGGCCTCCGAGTGGGAACATTACCTAGAGAAGGAACGGGCCTACCCGCCCGTGCCCCCGGGCCGCAGCGACGGCGTCGGTGGGATCAAGTTCGCCCCGCTCGACTGCCGCGATGACGAACTGCCCGACTGGGGCATCGCCGACTACGCCATCGCCTCGCTCGCGCGCCCGCACGACCGGCCCTTCTTCCTCGCGGTGGGCCTCCACAAACCGCACATGCCCTGGAACGTCCCGCGAAAGTGGTTCGACCTCTTTCCCCTCGACCAGATCCAGCTTCCCCCGACGCGCGCGGACGACCTCGCCGACCTCCCGCCCGCCGCGCTGCGGATGGCCGGCGCTGAACGCGACCACCGCGCCATCCGCGAGTCCGGCCGCTGGCGCGAAGCCGTGCAGGCCTACCTCGCCACGATCGCGTACTGCGACATGAACCTC
Organism: Opitutaceae bacterium; assembly: GCA_044370095.1. GTDB lineage: Bacteria > Verrucomicrobiota > Verrucomicrobiia > Opitutales > Opitutaceae > ER46. Next base: position 23,208 of record JBILWD010000011.1, read on the forward strand.
GGGCGCGTCCTCGACGCCCTCGAGGCCTCACCGCACCGCGACCGCACCATCGTCTGCCTCTGGAGCGACCACGGCTGGCACCTCGGCGAGAAGGAGCACTGGCGCAAGTTCGCGCTCTGGGAGGAAGCCACCCGCGCGCCGCTGCTCTGGGTCGTGCCCGGCCTCACCCGGCCCGGTTCGCGCTGCGACCGGCCCGTTGATTTTATGGGCATCTACCCGACGCTCGCCGAACTCTGCGGCCTGCCCGTGCCCGCGCACCAGGAGGGCGTGAGTCTGCTGCCGTTGTTGCGCGATCCCGCCGCGCCGTGGGACCGCCCCGCCCTCACCAATTACCGCTTCGGCAACCACACCGTGCGCACCGCCGGTTGGCGCTACATCCGCTACGAGAACGGGGACGAAGAGCTCTACGACGAGACCGCCGACCCCCGCGAGTGGACGAACCTCGCCACCCGACCCGAGTTCGCCGCGCGCAAGGCGGAGCTCGCCGCGCACCTGCCCCGCGTGAACGTTCCTTCGCCCCCGGAAAAAGGCGCCGCCGGGAATAAGAAGGGGGCGCGTCAGCGCTGACCCGGATTCCGCGCCGCCGGCTGCTCAGCGCGCCAGCGGCCGCAGCAGGGCAAACTTGCCGCTCGCCGCCGGCGCGAGGGTACGGCGCCGAAACGCCCGCACGCGCGCCCCGCCACCGAGCAGGTTCGCTAATCCGCCCTCGAGCGCCGCGTGTTCCGCGGTCGCGTCGGCCACGTAGTGAAAATCCCATCGCGCCTCGCCGGTCTGGACCAGCGAGTAATGCCAGCAGGCGAACGCCGCCGGCAGCGACGCATCCACGTCCGCCGGCGACACCAGCGAGCCGTCCGCCCGGAAGTGCAGATTGCCCTCGCGTCCCAACAGCCGGTAACCGGCGGGGAAGCGCTGCACGATATCACCCGTGTGGTAGCGCAGCAGGGGCATCGCCTCGCGGCCGCGCGTGGTAACGTGGATCTGGAAGACGTCGGTCAGGCCCGGGCGCCAGGGCACGAGCTCGATGAAGGCGTTCGCGTCAATGACCCGCGAATCGTCCCGGAACGCCTCGCCCACGAAGAGGTAGCCTGCCTCGGTGGACCCGTAGAGATCGACCTGCGGTGCGGGGAACACCTCCGCGATCCGCTGGCCGTGCTGGCGGCTCGCCTTGCCGTAGGTGAGGATCACCGCCCGCAAGCTCGGCACGCTCACGCCCCGCCGCCGCGCCGCCCGGGCCAGCAGCGAGAGGTAGACGGGCTCTCCCTCCAGCACCTCAGGCCGCGTCGCCTGCAACTCG
>JBILWD010000160.1:0-8413 GCA_044370095.1 Opitutaceae bacterium
TCGCTTAAGGTTGCAATCACAAATCGAGTGCGAACCCGGAAAGTTGATTTCCGATGCCAACTTTGAGGCGAATCTCAGCCGCCTCCCTTACCCTCAACCGCTTGCTCCAGCAGGATATTACATTTGTTGTTAGGTTTTTTTACCCAAGTCTACCGTTCCGCCTCCATGGGCGGCTCCCGTAGGCAATCAAGGGCGCGGCGCACCCCGGATACCCCGGTTTCAAGGAAGACTTTTGCCCCCTTTATGAAAGCGCAGTCGGGCCACCCGGCCCGGTGCGCACGGGTCCTCCATCCGCCGCGAAGTGCACCCGGCGCGCGCGTGCGCGCTTAAACCGGAATGCGCGCCAGGGCCTGCACGCCCGTCCGGGCCGTCCGCATCTCCTTAATAATCATATCTGCCCGCTCAGCGAGGTAGCGCCCGCCTTCAGTCAACCGCACGGCCCGGCCCTGCCGGGTGAAAAGGGTGACGCCCAGCTCGTCTTCCAGCCCACGGATGGCGTGGCTAACGGCGGACTGGGTCAAACTGAGTTCCCGCGCCGCTTGGGTGAAACTGCCTACCCGCACCACGGTGGCGAAGGCGAGCAGGCGACGGCTGTCGAGGATGGGCGGCATCACGCGGGGGAGCCCGCAGCGACCCGTCAGCAACTCCCGTGCCCCGGGCATCCAATGACGCCGGGTATGAAAAGAATTCGCCCGAAACAGCCCCATCCACACCCCGGACTTTACGCGCGGGATGGGCGCGTTAGGGTCCGCGCCTTGCACCCGACGCCGCTTCGCCGCCCCCTTGCCCTCCTGCTCGCCGCCGCCGTCCTCGCGGGTCCCACGTCCCGCGCCGAGGAAGGGATGTGGCTCCCGCGCCAGATGCCCGACCTCGCCGGCCCGCTCGCGGCCCTCGGCTTCAAGGGCGACGCGGGGACTTTCGCCGAGGTCACCGGTTTCCCCCTCGGCGCGGTCGTTTCGCTCGGCGGTTGCAGCGCCTCCTTCGTCTCCCCGGACGGCCTGATCGTGACCAACCACCACTGCATCCAGGGCCCGTTGCAGTTCAATTCGCGGCCCGACCGTAATTTGATGGTCGACGGCTTTCTCGCCCGGGAGCGCACCGCGGAGCTGCCGGGCGGACCGGGTTCGCGCGTGTTTGTGACCGTGGCGGTGGAGGACGTGACCGCCGCGGTGAAGGGGAACATTCCACCGGACGTGACCGGCCGGGCCTACTTCGACCTGCTGGAGCGGCGGCAGAAGGAGCTGACGGCGGCGCGGGAGCGGGAACCGGGGTACCGCTGCACCGTGACCTCGTTCTTCGAGGGCCTGCAGTACCTGGCGATCACCCAGCTGGAAATCCGCGACGTGCGGCTGGTGTACGCGCCCGCCTCGGGCATCGGCAATTTCGGAGGCGAGACCGACAACTGGCAGTGGCCGCGGCACACGGGCGACTTCGGCTTCCTGCGGGCCTACGTGGGTCCGGACGGCCGGCCCGCCGCGCCCGCGCCGGAGAACGTACCCTACCGCCCCAAGCACTGGCTGAAGGTCTCGGCCGCCGGCGCGTCGCCCGGTGACCTCGTGTTCGTGGCGGGTTACCCGGGCCGCACCGCACGATTCCCGTCGTTCGACACCATCCGCGAGACGGTCGAATTCAGCCTGCCGCGCCTGCTGCAGCGCTACCCGGAACAGATCGCCTTGCTCGAAAGAGTGGGCGCCGAGGACCCGGAGACGGCGCTGCGGGTGTCGACCCGAATCCGCGGCCTGCATAACACCCTGACCAAGACCCGGGGCGTCCAAGAGGCGATGGTCCGGGGTGGCGTGCTGGCGCAGAAAGAGGCGGCGGAGCGGGCACTGCTGGCGTGGATCGAGGCCGACCCGGCGCGCCGGGCCGAGTACGGGGCCGCGATCCCCGGGATCCGCGCCCTGCAGGCCGAGCGGGCCCGCCGGCGCGAACGCAACCTGCTCCTCGGGGATTTCACCGGCGCCGGCACCGCCCTCGGCGCCGCCGAAACCCTTCACCGGCTGGCCGTCGAGGCCGCGAAGCCCGACGCCGAGCGCGATCCCCAATTCCAAGAACGCAACTGGCCGCGCCTGCGCGAGGGCCTGGAGCGGCTCCAGCGCAGCCTCGACCGCCGCGCCGACCGCGCGCTCCTCGCCTACCACCTGGAGTCCATCGCCAAGCTGCCCGCGGACGCCCGCCTGACGGCGCTCGACCGCCTCGTGGGCCTGGCGCCCGGCCAGGAGCCTGCCGCGGCGACCGCCGCGATCACCGCGTGGGTCGAGCGGCACGTCACCGCCTCGCGCCTCTACGAGCGGGACTTCCGCCTCGGCCTGTTCGGGAAGGACCCCGCGGCCCTCGCGGTGGCGGCGGATCCGCTGCTGCAGGTGGCCGCGGAACTGTTCCCGGTACAGGAACAGGTGCGCACGGAGGCGAAGGATTACAGCGGCCGCCTTGCCCGCCTCAGTCCAGTCCACGCGGCGGCGGTGCTGGCCCACGCCGGCGGCCGCGTGGCCCCGGACGCCAACGGCACCCTGCGGGTAACCTACGGCACCGTAAAGGGCGTCGAGAGCCGCGACGGCCTCTTCTACCTGCCGCAGACCACCCTCCGGGGTATCGCGGCCAAGGCCACCGGCACCGGCGACTTCCACGCCCCCGAGGCCCAGCTGGCGGCCATTCGCGCCCTCCGCGCGGGCGCCGCCTCCCCTTACGTGGACCCGCGGCTCAAGGACGTCCCGGTAAACTTCCTCTCGAACGTGGACACCACCGGCGGCAATTCCGGGTCCCCCACCCTCAACGCGCGCGGCGAGCTCGTGGGGCTCCTCTTTGACGGCACCTACGACACGGTCGCGTCGGACTACTTCCACGACCGCGAGCGGACCCGCAGCATCCACTGCGATTCCCGCTACCTGCTCTGGGTTCTGACCGCGGTCGAGCGCGCGGACGAGCTCCTGCGGGAGCTGACCCTCGCGCCCTGAAGCCCAGCGCGCCCCGGCGCCGGTGGCCGGGGCGGACGCTGGCGTCGTAGTTGGCCGGTCTGCCCGGCCGCCGCCCCGCTCAGCGGCGGAAGGACTTGGTGAAGTCCTCCGCCACCTGCTGGACGACCTTCTTCTCGTGGCGGGAGTTGGCGATCAGCTCGTTGAGCTTCTTTTCCCAGGCGGCGCTGTCCATCGGCAGCTCGACGTTCTGGCCGAGCAGCGAGGAGAAGAGCAGCACGTTGGCGAGCTCGACCGAGCCCATCCCGTCGGCGCCGGGGGCGATGAGGGGCGTGCCATCGAGGATCGAATCGACAAAGTTCTGGATCAGCGTGCAGTGCGCGTTCGGGGCGTTGTCGAAGGGGATCTCGACGTTCCAGACCTCGGGCTTGGCGAAGCCGCTCTTGGAGGCCTTGGAGAACTGGACCATATCCGCGTCGTTGCGGGTAAAGTGAATCTTGTTGTTCTCGAGCACGACCTTACCGCGGGTGCCGCAGAGCTCGAAGCGGTTGGTGCCGGGGGCCTCGCCGGTGGAGGAGATGAACACGCCCGTGGCGCCGTTGGCCCACTCAAGGTAAGTGGTGATATTGTCCTCGACCTCGATGTTGTGGAAGCGGCCGAGCTGGCAGAAGCCGCGGACGCGGGCGGGCATCCCGCAGAGCCACTGGAGCATATCGAGCTGGTGGAGGCACTGGTTGAGGAGGACGCCGCCGCCCTCGCCCTTCCAGGTGGCCCGCCAGCCGCCGCTCGCGTAGTAGGCCTCGGTGCGGAACCAGTCGGTGATGATCCAGTTCATCCGCACCAGCTCACCCAGCTCGCCCCCCTGGATCAGCTGGCGCAGCTTGAGGTAGCGCGGCTCGACGCGCATCTGGAACATCCCGGCGAACACCTGCTTCGGCCGCGCCGCGGCGCAGGCGATGAGGCGCTCAGCGTCCGCCTTGTGGGCGGAAATCGGCTTCTCGACCATCACGTGCAGCCCATGCTGCAAGGCTTCGATCCCGAGGGAGGTGTGGAGAAAGTGGGGCGTGGCGATGACCAGCGCGTCGATCTCCCCGGAGCGGATCATCTCCTCGGCGCTGGTGAAGGTCTTCAACCCGGGACGGCCCTTGTAGGCCTCAAGACCGGGGGCAAAGGCATCGCTGACGGCCGTAAGGGTGCAGCGGGACACCTTGTTCTCGAGCAGGTAACCGGCGTGGAACCGGCCGATGTTGCCCAGACCGACGATGCCGAGACGTACGTTTTTCATAGGGGAAAAGGGAAGTCGGACTATCCGCGGAGGGAAATTGCCGCGGCAACCACATTCTCCGGCCGCGCAGCCACGCGAGGCCGCCTCAGCCGGGCTCAGCCCCGGAACGGGGCCGTCAGCGCGGGCGGAAGCTCCGGCGTCGCCCCGGGCCGCGTGCAGACATAGGCCGCCACCGCGGTCGCCCGCTCCAGGATCACCGCCGGCGCCCAGCCCCGGAGCAGCCCCAGCGCGAAGGCCGCGGTGAACGCGTCGCCCGCGCCCACGGTGTCCGCCACCTCGACCCGCTCGCCCGGATGCTCCGCCCACGCGCCGTCGACCAGCGCGAGGCTGCCGCGTTCACCCCGGGTGTGGATCACCGCCCGCAAGGGATACGCTGCGGCCAAGGCCGCCAAGGCCGCCCGCTCCCCGGCGGGCAACCCCAACTGCGCCCCCAGCACGGGCAGCTCGGTCTCGTTGACCTTGAGCACGTTCGCGCGCGCCAAGGAAGTGCGCAGGACCTCCGGGGAATGGTAATGCTGGCGGAGGTTGACGTCGAAGATCCGCAGCGCCGGCGCCGGGGTGGCGTCCAGCAGCCCCGCGATCGCCGCCCGCGCCCCGGGAGTCCGCTGGGCCAGCGAGCCGAAGCAGACCGCGTCCGCCGCCGCCACCGCGGCCAGGCCGGCGGGACCGGCCTCGAGGCGGTCCCACGCCACGCCCTCGTGGATCGTGTAGCGCGGGTGGCCTCCCGCCTCCATCGCCACGGAGACCGTGCCGGTGGGCGCGGCCGGATCGACGGCGATCGCATCGACGGGCAGGCCGAGTTCCCGCAGGCGAGCGAGAAGGGCTCGCCCCGGTTCGTCGTTGCCCACCCGGGAGACCACGCGGCCCTCGGCCCCGAGGGCGGCTGCGTGATAGGCAAAGTTAGCCGGGGCGCCCCCGAGGAGCCGCCCGGAAGGGAGCAGGTCCCAGAGCACCTCCCCGAGGCCGACGCAGCGCAACGGCATCGCGGTCCGGCGACGGATCACTCCTTCTCGGCTTCGGGCTTCGGCTCCGGCAGGAACTGCGTGAGCAGCGTCCCGGCCAGCACGTAAACCCCGGCGACGCAGGCGCCCACCAGAGCGACCCGCGCGGGATCCGGCTTGTCGGAGGCGGAGAGGGTGAGGGTGATCCAGGCGGCGGCAGTGCCAATGACGCGGCCGCCGATGTTGGCCGCGAAGCTTTCGCCGGTGCCGCGCAGGTGCACCGGGAACACCAAGGGGATGTAGTTCCCCCAGAAGCTGAACTGCGCCACCGTGAGGAACCCGGCGACGAAGATGCCGACCTTGATCAGCGTAAGGCTCTCCGGGTCCCCGAGCTGGGTGGAGACCCACCAGAAATAGAGCGGCACGAAGAGCAGCGCGGGAATCTGGAACACCCGCAGCAGCATCCGCCGGGAAACAATCGCGACCGCAAGCATCGCGAGCGCGAAGCGGCCGGCGAGGCCGCCGATCTCCTGCCAGAGCGTGACCCCGGCCACGAGCTGGTCGCTGGCGTTGCCGGCCGCCTGCCGCTGCTCGCGCTGCGCCACCGGGTCCGGTTTGCCCGCGGTCTTGGCCGCCGCGAGGGCCGCGGCACCCTTTTCCTTCGCGGCCGAGATCACGGCCGCGTGACCGGCCTCCGCCGGGGTGCCAAGCCGCTGGGCACCAAGGATCTGCGGGAGCTGCTGGATCGCGCCGAACGCGATACCGTAGCTCGAGGCGAACACCAGCGTGGTAAGGATGGTGGTCTTGCGCAGCTCAGGCGAGAAGAGGGCGGCGATGCTCGGACGGCGAAGCGTGCCGCTCTCGCGCTTGCGCTGCCAAACGGGCGATTCGGGCAGGAACGGACGGATCAGGATCAGCGGCAGCGCCGGGAAGACGCCCGAGATCAGGGTGTAGCGCCACGCCTCGTGGCCGCCGTGGATCGCGGGCAGGTCGAGCGCCCACTTCGCGGCGAGAATGTTCGCCCCCGCCACCAGCAGACCACCGAAGGACGAGAACGCCTGAGTATACCCCAGCACCTTTTCGCGCTGCACCGGATCGGTGAACAGCTCCGCCAGCCACGCCACCGCCGCCACGAACTCCACGCACACCCCGATGAAGACCAGGCAGCGGAAGAACAGCAATTGCTCGAGGGAGGTCGCGAACCCCGCCGCAAACGCCGCAAAGGCATACAGCAGAATGCTGAAGGTGAGCACCCGCCGCCGCCCCAGCAGGTCCGTGAGATACCCGCCCAGCAGGCCGAACACGCCACCCGCGATCGCCGGGACGAAGAAAAGGGTCCGCGCCCACTTCACGTACTCCTCCCCGCCGGGCGACCAGAGCGCCGCGGCCCGCGCCCGTTCCATCCCGCCCGCCACCAGCTGTTCCACCAGCGGAGCGCTCAGCGAGGCCATCGCCGGCTTGATGATCAGCGGGAGCATCAGCAGCTCATAAATGTCGAAGGCAAAGCCAAGCGCGGCGATGATGCAGATGAGCCACGCGGTGCGGTTCAGCGGACTGGGGGCAGAGGCGCTGGGGTTCATAGTGGCGCACGCTGCGGACAAGCCCGTCGCCACTCAAGCGGGGAAACGGTTTTCTCCCGCAATTCCCCTCCGTCGCATTTGACCCCGGCCCCCGGCACCCCACGCTCCGCCCAGCCCTCCTCCGCCGATGCGCCTCGCCCCCCTCCTGCTCGCCCTCACCACTCTCGCCCCCACGTTCGCGCTCGCCGCCGCCCCCCACTGGCCCATCTGGCGCGGCCCGGCCAACGACGGCACCGCCCCCGGCGCCACGCCACCCCTCGTCTGGAGCGAATCTCGCAACGTCGCTTGGAAGGTCCCCGTGGGCGGCCTCGGGTTCTCCACCCCCATCGTCTGGGGCGACCGGCTCTACCTGCTCACAGCCGTCGAGACGACCGAGGAAGGCCCCGCCCAACCCGCCGCCGCCGAGCCTCCCCCGCCACCCCCGGGCAAGGGCCCCGGCCGCGACGGCAAGGGCAAGCGCGGCGGCCCCCCGGGCTTCGGCGGCGGCCCCAACCCGACCCGCTTTCACGAGTTCATTATCCTCGCCCTCGACCGCGCCACCGGCGCCACGGTCTGGCAACGCACCGCCCGCCGCGAGGTCCCCCACGAGGGCAAACACGCCACCAACAGCTTCGCCTCCGCCTCACCCGTCACCGACGGCACCCGCCTCTACGCCTCGTTCGGATCCCGCGGGATCTATTGCTACGACCTCCAGGGCAACAAGATCTGGGAAAAGGACCTCGGCGATATGCGCACCCGCGGCACGTTCGGCGAAGGCGCTTCCCCGGCCCTCGCCGGAGACACGCTCCTCGTCACGTGGGACCACGAGGAAAACTCGTTCATCGTCGGGCTCGACGCCCGCACCGGGGCCGAACGCTGGCGCCGGCCCCGCGAGGAACGCTCCTCCTGGTCCACCCCCGTCATCGTCACGGTCGAGGGCCGGCTACAGGCCATCGTGGCCGCTGCCGGCCGCACGCGCAGCTACGACCCCGCGACCGGCGAGGTGATCTGGGAGGCCGCCGGGCTGACCGAGAACGTGATCCCCACGCCGGTGATCGGCCACGGGATGGTCTACCTCGCGAGCGGCTTCCGCGGCAACGCGATCCAGGCGGTAAAGCTGACCGCGCGCGGGGACGTCACGGACACCCCCGCCGTCGTGTGGAGCCTGCGCAAGAGCGCCCCCTATGTGCCCTCGCCCGTGCTCTCGGGCGAGCGACTCTACGTGGGCAAGAGCAACGACGCCTTCCTTTCCTGCCTCAACGCGCTCACGGGCGAGGTGCACTACCAAGACCAGCGCCTGGAGGGCGTTCGCGGGCTCTACGCCTCCCCGGTCGCGGCGCGCGGGCACGTGTTCATCGTGGGCCGCGAGGGCACGACCTTGGTGATCCGGGACGACCCGCGCTACGAGGTGGTCTCCTCGAACGTGCTAGACGACCGCTTCGACGCCTCGCCGGTGATGCTCGGGCGGGACCTCTACCTGCGCGGCCATCGCCACCTCTACTGCCTGCGCGAGGGCTGAGGCCCGGACCCGTCCGATGCCCGCCTGGCTGCGCCGTCTCCGCCCCCTCCGCCTCGCCTTGCGCGAGGCGGCCGGGGCGCGGCGCCTCCACCGGGACGAGAATGCCCCGGCCCGCCAGGACCGGGCCTTCGCGGCGCTGGTGCCCCCCCTCGCCCGCGCCTCCCACTGGGCCGCCGCCGGCCTGGAGCCGGGTATCG
>JBILWD010000161.1:0-8387 GCA_044370095.1 Opitutaceae bacterium
TTCCCCTCGGGGTGGGCGCCGCTATCTACGTCAACCAGTTCGCCTCCGTGCGGGAGCAGCGCGTGGTCAAGCCAGCCATCGAATTCATCTCGGCGTTCCCCTCGGTCGTCCTCGGGTTCTTCGGCATCGCAGTCCTCGGTGAGGTCCTGCGGCAGGTGTCGCAGCTCCCGTGGCTGGCCTGGGTTCCTGGCTTCCCCTTCAGCGAGCGGCTGAACGTGCTCACCGCGGGTTGCCTGCTCGCGCTGATCGCCGTGCCGACGATCTTCACCCTGGCGGAGGATGCGCTGAACAACGTGCCCCGCGCCCTGCCCGAGGCCTCCCTCGCGCTCGGGGCTTCCCGCCTGCAGACCACCCTGCGCATCGTGTTCCCCGCGGCGCTGTCCGGGATCATCTCCGCGGTCCTGCTCGGCCTCGGCCGGGTGATCGGGGAGACGATGGTGGTGCTGCTCTGCGCGGGGAACCGCATCGCGATTCCGGATTTCACCCAGGGGCTCGGCGTGATGGTCGAACCCGTGCACACGATGACGGGCATCATCGCGCAGGAGATGGGTGAGGTGGTCCGCGGCAGCATCCATTACCGCGCGCTGTTCATGGTCGGGTTGGTCCTCTTCCTGCTCTCCCTCGCGATCAACTTCCTCGCCCAGCGCATCCTCCGGCGCTACCGGCTGGCCCCCAGTTAAGCCGATGTCCGCGCCCACTCATCGTTTCACGCCCCGGTCCGGCGCCCGCCGGCTTCGCGAGGCCATCGTGGTGGCCCTGTTCCGTGCCGCCACCTACGCCGTGCTGTTGGCGGGCGGCGGGGTGTTCGCGGACATCCTCTACAAGGGCAGCCGGACGGTGTTCCAGGCGGAGGCGCCCTTCATCAACACCACCTTCCTGTTCTCGTCGCCGGAGTCCCTGCACGTCTTCGAGTGGGAGGGCCGCCGGCGGGAGATGGGAGACCGCGAATTTCGCGCCTTCCGCGAGCGCGAACCGGGCGCGGCGGACGTGCGCGCGGAAAGCTTCGTCTATTCCGCGGGCGGCATCTGGCCGTGCATCGCGGGGACGCTGCTGCTCGTGGCCGGCGCGATGAGCCTCGCCCTGGCCGTCGGCGTGAGCTCCGCCGTGTACCTGAGCGAGTACGCCCGCGACGGACGATTCATCCGCTTCGTGCGCCTCGCGATCCTCAACCTGGCCGGAGTGCCCTCGATCGTGTTCGGCCTGTTTGGCTTCGGGATGTTCGTCATCTTCTTCGGCTGGAACGTGTCGCTGATCGCCGGCTGGTTCACGCTCGCCTTCATGGTCCTGCCGGTCGTCATCACCGCCAGCGAGGAGGCGCTCAAGGCGGTGCCCCAAGGCCTGCGCGCGGCGGCGCTCGCCCTCGGAGCCACCCGCTGGCAGACGATCCGGACGGCGGTGCTGCCCTACGCGCTCCCCGGAATCCTCACGTCCTCCATCCTCGGCATCGCGCGCGTCGCCGGCGAGACGGCCCCCATCATGTTCACCGCGGCTTACGTCGTTCGCGACCAACTCCCGTGGGAGGTGGAGCGGGCCGTGGACTTCCTCTTCCAGGGGGTGATGGCGCTGCCTTACCACATCTACGTGGTGAGCTCCAAGATTCCCCAGAACGAGTACACCGAGCGCGTGCAGTACGGCACGGCCTTCGTCTTCCTGCTGCTGGTCGCGCTGGTCGCGGCCGCCTCCATCCTGCTCCGCAACCGCCTGCGCGCCCGCTTGCGCTGGTGACGTCGCCTCCCGCGTCCGATGCCGAACCAAACCACCGCCTCGTCCCCGATCGTCGAGATTAGCGAACTCGACTTCTGCTATGGGTCCGTGCCGGCCCTCCACGGGGTCAACCTCGCGATCCCCGCCCGCCAGGTCACGGCGCTGATCGGCCCGTCCGGTTGCGGCAAGTCGACGCTGTTGCGCTGCCTGAACCGGATGAACGACCTGATCGAGGGCGCCCGCGTGGTCCGCGGCTCCATCCGCATCCACGGAGTCGATATCCACGGCCCGGAGGTGGACGTGATCGAGCTCCGCAAGCACGTCGGGATGGTCTTCCAGAAGTCGAATCCGTTCCCGAAGTCCATCTACGAGAACATCGCCTACGGGCTCAGGCTCCAGGGGGTCCGCGACCGGGCCCGCCTCGATGCGGTCGTGGAGCAGTCGCTGCGCGGCGCCGCGCTGTGGGACGAGGTCAAGGACCGGCTGCAGCAAAGCGCCCTCGGCCTCTCCGGCGGGCAACAGCAGCGGCTGTGCATCGCGCGCACGATCGCCGTCGAACCCGAGGTCATCCTGATGGACGAGCCGTGTTCCGCCCTTGATCCGGTGGCCACCGCGAAGATCGAGGAACTCATCCAGGAGTTGAGGTCCCGTTACTCGATCGTGATCGTCACCCACAATATGCAGCAGGCGGCGCGCTGCTCCGACCAAACCGCTTTCTTCTACTTGGGACGCCTCATTGAGCACGCCCCCACCCGTCATATTTTCACCAGCCCGGCCAACCCGCAGACCGAGGCCTACGTCTCCGGCCGGTTCGGCTGAGGCAGGCCCACGCATTCCCTATGACCCACTACGCTGAGGAGCTCTCGCGGCTGAAGGACAGCCTGCTGGCGATGGCCAGTCACGCCGAGTCCGCGGTTTCCCGCGCGATGCGCGCCCTCGTGGAGCGCGACGACACGCTGGCCCAGGCGGTGATCGACGACGACAACATCCTCGACCAGTTCGAGATCGAGATCGACGACACCGCCATCCACCTGCTGGCGAAGGCGCCGCTCGCCACCGAGCTCCGCCTGATCACGGAGGGGATGAAGATCTCCCAGAACCTCGAGCGCGTCGGTGACGAGGCCGTCACCATCGCCCGGCGGGCGATCGAGCTGAGCACCGAGCCCCAGCTCAAGCCGTACGTGGACTTGCCGCGGATGGCCACGATGTCGCTGGAGATGTTGCGGGGCGCGATCACCGCCTTCGTGCAGCGCGACGCGGCCGGGGCGCGCTGCGTGATTCCGCGCGATCGGGAGGTGGACGAGCTCAACCGCCAGCTGCACCGCGAGCTCTCCAGCTTCATGGTCGAGCGTCCGCAGACGATCACGCGCTGCCTCAAGCTGATGGTCATTTCCAAGGCGATCGAGCGCATCGCCGATCACGCCACCAACATCGCCGAGGAGGTCGTTTACCTCTACGAAGCGAAGGATATCCGCCATGCCGACCGCAAACGCGATTAAGCCGAAGGTCCTGATCGTCGACGACGAGCCGGACGCCCTGGAGGTCCTCGCCTTCAAGCTCAAGGAAGCCGGCTACCTGCCGTTGCTGGCCCGCGACGGCGCCCGCGCCCTCGCCCTCGCCCGCGAGGAGCTGCCGGCGGTCATCATTCTCGACCTGATGCTGCCCGAGGTGGACGGCCTCGAGGTCTGCAAGCTCCTGCGCCGCGACCCCCGGACCGCCGTCATTCCTGTCATCATGCTCACGGCGCGCGCCGCCGAGATGGATCGCGTGATCGGGCTGGAGCTCGGGGCCGACGACTACGTCACCAAGCCCTTCAGCCCGCGCGAGCTAATGCTGCGCATTCGCCGGCTGCTTGAACGTTCCCGTGCCGGGGCGACGGAGACGGAGCGCATGCGGTTCGGCCGGCTCGAGATCGACGTTCCCCGCCACGAGGTGCGCCTTGCCGGCCGGCTGGTCGAGTTGACGGCCACGGAGTTCCGGCTGCTCGAGGTGCTCGCGCAGCGGCGCGGCCGCGTGCAGACCCGGGAGCGGCTCCTGCAGGACGTCTGGGGCTACGAGAACCCGATCGACAGCCGGACGGTCGACACCCACATGCGGCGGCTGCGGGAGAAGCTGGGCACGGAAGCCGAACTCCTCGAAACCATCCGCGGGGTCGGCTACCGGTTCCGCGGCGCAGAATGAGCGTCGTCGCGGTCCTGCTTGCCCTCGGCTGGCTCGCCACCGCTGTGGTCGCCTGGAACCTCCGTTCGCGGGCTGTCCTAGCGGCGGAGGCCCACGCGCGGCAACTGGAGGAGCAGCGCCGCCACCGCGAGGCGGAATTTCGCGCCCAGGCGGCCCGCACCGAGGCGCTCTTTGACCGGATGGTGGAGGGCATCCTCGTGGTCGGTCAGGACGGCCGGCTGCGCCTCGCGAACCGCGCGGCGGCGGGGATCTTTCAGTTCGAAGCCGGCGCCGCGGGCCGCACCGTGCTCGAGGCCACCCGGCACCACGAGGTGGCCGCGATCGTCGCGCGGCTGGCGGGCGAGCCCGAGGTCCTCAATCACGAGCTCCGCATCGATGGGGTGACCGAGACCCGCTGGCTGCAGGTCAACGCGCTTGCGCTGCGCACGCCGGAAGGGGAGGGCGAGGGGGCGATTCTCGTCTTTCACGACCTGACCCGGCTGCGCCGCCTCGAGGGAGTGCGGCAGGAGTTCGTGGCCAACGTCAGCCACGAGCTGCGTACCCCCCTTTCGCTGATCAAGAGCGCCACGGAGACCCTCATCGATGGAGGTCGTCAGGACCCCCAGGTCACCGCCCGTTTCCTCGAGATCATCGAGAAGCACGCGAATCGCCTGACGCTGCTGCTGGATGACCTGTTGCTACTCGCGCGGCTCGATTCGGGCCGCATCGACCTCGATCTGCGCCCCGTCCTGCTGGCGTCGGCGGCGCAGGAGGCGATCGACGACGCGGCCATTCTAGCGCGGGGGCGCGGAGTGACGCTCGTGCAGGCTGTGCCCGAGGGCTTAGCGGCGCAAGCCGACGCCCACCGCCTGCGACAGGCCTTGGCCAACCTGATCGATAACGCCATCAAGTACGGGCGTGAGGGGGGCACGGTAGACGTCCGGGGCCGAGAACTTGGCGCCGGTCAGGTTGAGGTTTCCGTACGCGATGACGGTCCGGGCATCGCTGGCGAGGCCCTCGAGCGCGTCTTCGAGCGGTTTTACCGGGCCGACAAAGCTCGCGGCCGCGAACAGGGCGGTACGGGTCTCGGCCTAGCAATCGTCAAGAACGTAGTTCAGGCCCACGGAGGGGATGTGCGCGTGGAGAGCACTCCGGGGCGTGGAACCGAGTTCTTCATTCGGCTACCGGCGGCGCGGGACTGAGGTCGGGCACCTGCGATTGCGTTCCGCGTCCGCGCGGCCCAGCCTCAGGCGCGATGTCCCTGAGTTTGCGCCTTACCCTGTATTGCCTCGCCACCCTCGCGTCCGCCGCGGCTAGCGCTCCTGCCTCGGCAATTCCCGCCCAACGCCCCAATCTGCTGGTCTTCATTTCGGACGACGAGAGTTGGCTGGAGCGCGGCATTTACGGTTGGAACCGCGTGCCTACACCGCACTTCGACCGGGTCGCCCGGGCGGGTGCGCTCTTTAACCGTGGTTATGCTTCCGCGCCCTCCTGCGCCCCGGCCCGGGCGGCGCTCCTCACGGGCCGCAACTTCTGGGAATTGGAGCAGGGCGCCTTCATCCAGGCGTGGGTGCCGGCCAAGTTCCGCTGTCTGCCGGACCTACTCGCGGCGGCCGGTTATCACACGGGATTCACCGGCAAGGGCTGGGGCCCTGGGGTTCTCGGCGCCCCGTCCGACCGCACCGGTAATCCCGCGGGCAAGGCATTCAACGCGCGCCGCCGCCCCGCGCCCGGGCCGGGCATCAGCATCACGGATTACGCCGGCAACCTAGAGTCGTTCCTCGCGGCGCGCCCGCCGGGTGAGCCCTTCTGGTTCTGGGTCGGAGTCACCGAACCGCACTCCCCCTGGGCGGAGGACAATCACCGCCGACTGGCCGCCGAGACGGGCATCACCCCGGAACAGGTGCCCGTTCCTGGCTTCCTGCCTGACACGCCGGGGCTCCGGCGCGCCCGCGCCGATATGATGCAGGAGTTGCGTCAGGCGGACGACGATCTCGGGCGGGTTCTCGCGGTGCTGGAACGGCGCGGCGAGCTCGATAACACTCTGGTGATTGTGACCGCCGACAACGGCACCGGGATGGCGCGGGCCAAGACCAATGTGCACGATTGGGGCATCCACGTCCCGCTGGCGATCGCCTGGCCGCGCGGGATGGCTGGCGGCCGGGTGATCGACGACTTTGTCAACTTCATCGACCTCGCGCCCACGATGCTCGAGGCGGCGGGGGTAGTCGTGCCCGCGGAGATGACCGGTCGCTCGTTGGTGCCCGTGCTGGTCTCCGGACGCTCTGGGCGCGTGGATCCCGCGCGCGGCTGGACCGCGGCCGGCTTGGAGTGGCACGGCGAGGAGCCGGAACTGAGCCTCGCGGCTCGGACGATCCGCGACGAGCGCTACCAGTACATCGTGAACTACTCCGCCACCCCCCGGCTCCGCCTCGACCCGCGGGAGCGGCGGCCGGACGCCGAGTACACCGCTTCCGCGGCCGCGGTCGACGAGCTCGGGCTAATCGCGCGCCATCCCGATCATCCGGCCGTCCGCGCCTTCACCGAGCTTTATCTCGCGCCGCGCCCTCGGGAGGAACTCTATGATGTGCACGAGGATCCGTGGCAGTTGCGCAATCTTGCTGCGGAACCGGCCCTCGCCGCGGTGAAGGCGCGGCTGCGCGCCCAGTTGGAGGAGTACCAGCGCCGGACGGGGGACCCCCGGATCACCGGCGAACTCGGCGTCTTCGACGCGACCCGCGCTTTCGTGCTGGAGCGGAAGTTTGGCGCGGAGGGATACGGCCAGCGCAAGGTCCGCAAAAAGTAAGGGACGCGGCGGCGGGGTCCGGGCGCCGGCGAGGCGGAATTGCGCTTGCCCCGGGCGGGGCCGCGCGCGAGTTTGTTCATTCGCGGCAGTCAGTCGGTTGGGTTGGCGTCACGCCGCGGGCTCCCGCCAGCCCCCAATGACAGTGCAACCATCAACCCATCCGGGTCCGCCTCGCGGCGGATCCGAACCCGTCGGATGGCCGCCCCTGGAGCAAGCGGCCGGCCGGCGTCATTGCCTATGAGTTCCGTAATGCAAGAGCTGCTCGCCCAGTCGTCGTTCGACAAGCTGCGGGAGGGCGGGATCGTCCCGGGTGTCATCACCGAAATCCGGCAAAATGAGGTGGTCGTCGACATCGGCGGCAAATCCGAAGGCGTCATCTCCGCCAACGAGTTCATCGACATCGGTGAGCTCCAGATCGGCGCCACCATCGAGGTGATGGTCGAGAAGCTCGAGGACAAGTCCGGCGCGCCGGTGCTGTCCTATGACAAGGCCGAGCAGAAGAAGAACTGGGACAATATTCTCACCAAGTTCCCGGAGGGCTCCGTCGCCGTCGGTCGCGTCAAGGCCAAGGTCAAGGGCGGCCTAATCATCTCCATCGGCGTCGACGCCTTTATGCCGGCGTCGCACATCGACATCCAGCCCCCCAAGAACCTGGACCAGTACGTCGGCCAGACCTACGACTTCAAGGTCCTCAAGATCAACCTAGAGCGGAAGAACATCGTCCTCTCGCGCCGTGAGCTCATCGAGCAGCAGCGCGCCGAAAAGCGCCGGGCGCTGCTCGACAGCATCCAACCTGGCCAGGTCCGCAAGGGCGTGGTCAAGAACATCACGGACTTCGGCGCCTTCATCGACCTCGACGGGATGGACGGCCTGCTGCACATCACCGATATGTCGTGGGGCCGCATCTCCCACCCGAGCGAGATGCTCAAACAGGGCGAGGAGGTCCAAGTGATGATTATCGAGGTCAACCGCGAGAAGGAGCGCGTCTCCCTCGGCCTCAAGCAGACCACCAAGAATCCGTGGGACGAGATCGACCGCAAGTTCCCGGTCGGCGCGAAGGTCCACGGCAAGGTGGTCAACCTGGTGCCTTACGGTGCCTTCATCGAGATCGAGCCCGGCGTCGAGGGCCTCGTCCACATCACCGAGATGTCCTGGACCAAGCGCATCACCAAGCCCTCCGAGTTGCTCAAGGTCGGTCAAGAGCTGGATGCCGTGGTCCTCGGGATCCAGAAGGAGGAGCAGAAGATCTCCCTCGGCCTGCGCCAGCTAGAGCCCAACCCGTGGGATATGGTGCGCCACAACTATCCGATCGGCGCACGCGTCCGCGGCAAGGTCCGCAATATGACCACCTACGGCGCCTTCATCGAGCTCGAGGAGGGGATCGACGGTATGGTCCACGTCTCCGACATGAGTTGGACCCGCAAGGTCAACCACCCGTCCGAGGTGCTGAAGAAGGGCGACGAGGTCGACGCCATCGTGCTCGACGTCGACGCCCAGCAGCAGCGCATCAGCCTCGGGATGAAGCAGCTCGGGAACGACCCGTGGAGCGACATCGACGCCTTCTTCAAGATCGGCGACGTCGTCAAGGGCACCGTCACCAAGATCACCTCCTTCGGTGCCTTCGTGGAGCTCAAGGACGGCATCGATGGCCTAGTGCACATCTCCCAGATCAGCGAGGAGCGCATCGATAAGGTGAAGGACGTCCTCAAGCCCGGCC
>JBILWD010000162.1:0-8355 GCA_044370095.1 Opitutaceae bacterium
GACCGTCCGCTGGCCCAGCGAGAGGACGTTGCCGTCGTTGTGGGCCCGGTTCCAGGCGGCCACCTGCTCGTTCCAGCAGAGGCCGCAGCGGACGCCGCGGACGCGATTGGCGACGATGGCCTCGCCGTTGCCGGAGCCACCTAGCACGATCCCGCGCTCGAATTCCCCGCGGGCGACCGCCTCGGCGACCGGGCGAATCCAATCCGGGTAATCGCAGGGCGCGTCCGAATGCGTGCCGAAATCGCGGACGACGTGGCCCTCGGCGAGGAGCATCGCCTTGATGGCTTCCTTGTAGGCGAAGCCGGCGTGGTCCGAGCCGATGGCGACGGTGAAGGTTTTCATCAGGCCCCGAGGTATCGCGACCCCTGCCGGTCGGTTCCAGCCGGAAATCAGGCCCGCGGCGGTCTTTCCGCCGGTCTCAGGCGGCTGAGGCGGCGGCGGGGGCGTCTGCGAGGCGGACGCGGACGTCGACGACGAGTTCCCGGGTCGGGGCGCCCCGGTAGGAGCCGCTGAGCGGGCGGATGTCCGCGTAATCGCGGCCAACCGCGACCCGCACGTAACGTTCGTCCGCCGGACGATCGTGGGTGGGATCGAAGCCGACCCAGCCGTGGCCGGGGATCCAGGCCTCGATCCACGCGTGGGAGGCCTCGATCTCGTCGGTGCGGCGGGTCGTGTTGAGGAAGTAGCCGCTGACGTAGCGGGCGGGGATGCCGAGGCTGCGGCAGAGCCCGAGGTGCACGTGGGCGAAGTCCTGACAGACGCCCATCCGCTGGCGCAGGGCGTCGGTCGCGCGGGTGTTCACGCCGGTGGTGTTGGGCCGGTAGGCGAAGGTGCGGTGCAGGTGGGAGCCGAGGCGGCGGACATCTCCCCAGAGGTCGCCCCGGCCGTCCGCGAGGACGTCGAGCGCCTCGCGCCAGAGTTCAACCTCCAAGGGGACGTAGTGTGAGGCGTGGTAGAACTCCGCGAGCATCTCGCGCTCGGGCGCCGCTTCCAGGCGCTCCGCGGACACCGCCGGCACCGGCGCGCGGGTGGCGGCCGGGGCGGTCTCGACCACGGAATCCGCCTCGATCAGCAGTTCCTCGTGGGGCGGGGTGACCTCGAAGTAATGCACCGTGTTACCATAGAAGTCCGCGTAGGCGCGGGGCTCCGTGGCGGGGGCGAGGCGCAGGGTGAAATCGAGGCAGCGCTGGCCTTCGCCGTCGAGCGGGCGCAGGCGGGCCTCGTTGAAGCTTTCCCGCGCTTGGCCGGCGTAACGGTAAAGCGTGCGGTGGGTGACCCGGAGGAGCATCTGGCGGGGGGGCGGCGCCTGTTCCTACTGCTGCTGTTGCTGCTGTTCGTCGAGGGCAGATTCGGCCCGGTAGAACATCGTCGTCGCGACCACCTCGTCGCTGATCGCCACGAGTCCCGCCCGCACCTCGACGAGGAACTCGTGCATCCCGCGTTGGAGGACATCCGCGATGGTGAGAGACTGGAGCTCGCCGAGGAGGCGGCGGGAGGCGCGGGCGGCGCCGCTGCGGGGGCGGGCGGCGGTTTCGCCGAGGATGCGGCGCAGAAACTCGTCGACCTGGCCGGCGCAGAAGTGGAGTGAGCGGGGGAACGAGTCCGAGAAGATGAGGAATTCCGCCGCTTTCCACGGGAGGATCTCGCGGACGTGGTACCGGCGGTAGGCCTCGAGGGCGGACGCGGACCGCAGCACGGCCTGCCACTGCGCGGTGTCCAGGGCGCCGCCCACGTCCGTCGCGGCCGGCAGCAAAATGTGGTACTTCATATCGAGGATGCGGGTGGTCTTGTCCGCGCGCTCGAGGTACTTGCCGAACTGGATGAACTCCCAGCCCTCGCTGCGGGAGTAGGTGCAGGCGGTGAGGCCTTGGAAGAGGTGGGAGGCCCGGGTGATGCGGGCGAAGAACTCCGCCGGGTGCGCGGCCCAATCACTGGAGGCGCTGCTCGCCTTGAGCAGCAGGTGCAGTTCGTTGATCGTTTCCCACATCTCGAGCGAGAGTTGGTCGCGGATCATCCGGGCGTTCTCGCGGGCGGCGTAGACGCAGGACAAAATCGAGTCGGGGTTGCGCAGGTCGAAGGCGAGGAACTCGGTGACCGCCTGGCCACCGGGCGAGCCGTGGAGTTGGCCGAAGAGTTCGCGCCCGCCCGTGCTGAGGAGCAGGGCGTCCCAGAGGTTCGGGGAGGAGGCGCGGGCGTCGGGCAGGTCGGACACGAACTGGAGGTTCACGTCGAGCAGGCGGGCGATATTTTCGGCGCGCTCGATGTAGCGGCTCATCCAATAAAGGGAATGAGCGACGCGGGAGAGCATCACCGTGGCCTGGGGCCGGAGGAAGGGAGGTTCGCTGGCGTTCATCGCGGCGGCTCAGTTTTCGCCTTGGAGCACCCAAGTGTCCTTGGAGCCGCCGCCCTGCGAGGAGTTTACGACGAGGGAGCCACGGCGGAGGGCGACGCGGGTGAGGCCGCCCGGGGTGACGGTGGTCTTCTCGCCGCAGATGATGTACGGGCGGAGGTCGATGTGGCGGCCCTCAAGGCGGCCGTCGCACCAAGTGGGGGAGCGGGAGAGCTGGATGGGGTCTTGGGCGATGTAGTTGCGGGGTTGGGCGGCGACCTGGGCGCGGAAGCGGGCGCATTCCTCCCGGGTGGAGGCGGGTCCGATCAGCATCCCGTAGCCGCCGGCCTCGTTGGCCGCCTTGACGACGAGGCGCTCGATGTTCTCGAGGATGAACTTTCGATCGGTGGGTTCCGCCGCGAGGTAGGTGTTTACGTTGGGCAAAATCGCGTCCTCGCCGAGGTAGTATTTGATCAGGCGGGGCACGTAGGCGTAGATGACCTTGTCGTCGGCGACGCCGGTCCCGATCGAATTGGCGAGGGCCACGCGGCCGGCGCGGTAGGCCTGGATCAGACCGGGTACGCCCAGCAATGAATCCGGGCGGAAGACGGTCGGATCGAGGAAATCGTCATCGATCCGGCGGTAAATCACGTCCACTGGCACCAGGCCTGCCGTGGTGCGCATATAGACCCGGGCGTCGCGCACGACCAGGTCCCGGCCCTCGACGATCGGGATGCCCATCTGGCGGGCGAGGAAGCAGTGCTCGAAGTAGGCGCTGTTGTGGACCCCGGGGGTGAGGAGCACGACGTTGGGCTTCTCGGCGGTTTCCGGGGCGAGGTGGAGGAGCGCCTTGAGGAGGTCGTCCGTGTAGCCCTCGACCGGGCGCACCCCGTAGCGGTCGAAGACCTGGGGCAGGGCGCGGCGCATCGCCGAGCGGTTCTCGATCATGTAACTGGCGCCGGAGGGGCAGCGGAGGTTGTCCTCGAGCACCAGGTAGTTCCCGGCGGCGTCGCGGATGAGGTCGGTGCCGCAGATGTGGACGTAGATCCCGCGGGGCACCGTGAAGTGCATAAACTCTCGCCGGAAGTGCTTGGCGCCGAGGATCAGGGAGGGCGGGACGATTTTGTCCTTCAACACCTTCTGGTCGTGGTAGAGGTCGTCCAGGAAGAGGTTCAGGGCGGTTACCCGCTGGATCAGGCCGGCCTCGATGCGGCGCCATTCGGCGGCGGGGATGATGCGGGGGATGAGATCGAAGGGGAAGATGCGTTCGGTGCCCTGGGCGTCGTTGTAGACCGTGAAGGTGACGCCGCGGCGGAGGAAGGCGGCATCGACGGCGGCCCGGCGGCGGTCGAACTCGGCGGGGGCGAGGGCGGCGAGGCCTTCCGCGAGGCGCTGGTAGTGCTGCCGCACCCGGCCGTCCTCCGGCCGCGTGAACATCTCGTCGAAGAAGCCGCTGAGTTCGTAATCGGTGGGCAGCAGGGACATTGGGCCGGGGAGGGTTACCCTCCCCTAAGCAAGTCCCTTGCCAGCCGCGCGCGAAACGCGCCGGGGCACTTCCGGAAGGCCCCGGGGGCCCCGTTGAGCCGCGCCCTAGGGCGCGGGGGCGTGCCTCAGGGCACCTCGTACAGCTCGACCAGCACGAGACCGGTCGCGTTGCCGGCGTTCCCGGGGGCCGCGGACGCCTGCAGAGTGTAGGATCCGGGGGTGAGGGTCGTGAGTAGCGCGGCCTCGTTGGGACTGTTCAGCGGGAAGGCGCCGATCACCGGGAACACCGCGCCGAGCGTGGCCCCATTGGTCTGGCCCCAGTTGTTGTTGTTGGCCTGGGCCTGCACGCCGCTGAAGAGGGTCAAGCGCGGATCGGAGAGCACGGTGGCCGCGGGCCGGCCGAAGGGCACGAGGCCGGGACCGATGGCGCGCAGCACGAGTGTGCGCGGGGTGTTGCCGGCGACGACCACCCCGGGGATGACCGCCTCGTTGCCGGCGTCGATCCGGGAGAGGGACGAGAGGTTGGTCAGGCGGGAGGCGTTGCGGCTGACGTCGTAGATCTCGGCCAGCACCTCGCCGGTGGCCCCGCCGACGCCGGTCACGACGACGCTGTAGGAGCCGGGGTCGAGGGTGAGGAGGAGGGCGGAGTCGAGGCTGCCGTTGCCGAGGGCGAAGGTGCCGACCGCGTTGGTGGCGGCGATGATCTGGGTGCGGGCGGCGGGCGTGGCCTGGTTTTCCCAGCCCTCGTTGTTGCCGAGGCTGGTCCCGGCGCGGAAGACCTCGAGGCGAGCCGCGGCGAGCGGGTTGTCTACCCGGAAGCGGCCGAGGCCGGGGCCGACGGCGCGGATGAGCACGTTGGCCCGGGCGCCGGCCGAGAGGGTGAAGCCGGCGGTGAGGGTATCGCCGAGGAAGGCGATGCCGCCGCGGGTGGAAAGGTTGATCATCCGGCCCGGTTCGGGGGCGGGGTTGCCGGCGACCCGGGCCTCGAGGAAGGCGAGCACGCGCCGGTTGGCGCCGCTGAAGAACTCGCGGTCCCCGGAGGCGATGGCCAGCTCGGTGGCGACGTCAGCCACCCGGGCCCGGTACGGGGCCGGCAGGGCGGCGGCGAGGGCGGTGGCGGAGGGCTGGGTCCGGGGATAGAGATTCGCGTCCAGGATCCCCGCGGTGCGCAGGGCGGCGGCGACGGTGGTGGCGTCCTCGCCGGTGAACTGGTCCGGGTGGAGCAGGCCCAGCATCCGCAGGCGGGCGGGGTAGAGCGGGGTGAGGTCGCTGATCACCACCCCGCCGGGCACGCCGCGGCCGGCGAGCAGCTGCGCGCGGGTGCGGGCCTCCGCTAGGTCGGTCGGGCCGGTGTCCTCCTCGTTGGCGGAGACCGCGAAGAACTGGGGCACGCGCGACAGGGCCGCGAGGGGCTCGTCACCCCCGGAAAGGTACAGGACCGCGCCGCGGACCGGCCGGCCCGCGCCGAGCAGCTGGTCGGCGTAGCGCACCCCCGCCACCGCCCCCGCGGCCCGGCCCAGGAAGAACACCGGCGTCGCGGGATCGAGTTCCTCCCGGCCGGCGAGGTAATTGAGGGCCGTCACGTGGTTGAGCGCGTCGGGATTGCCGCCGAGGCCGGCCGTACCGGACCAGGCGCCGGTCACGCGGTTCACGCTGTTGAGGGCGGCGACGCCGTAGCCGGCCGCGACCAGTTCGCGGAGGAGGAGTGAGGGGTGGGCCCGGTCGAACCACTCGTTGAGGTCGCCGCCCGATTGATGCAGGAGGAAGACGAGCCCGCGCGGCCGGAAGGTCGGTAGGTGATACGCGAGGGTGCTGGCGACGGCGGGAGCGCTGGCGGCCGCGCCGGGCAGCGCCTGTGGGTTGAAGTTGCGGGCGAGGATGGGGGTCCAGGGGGGCGCCGGCCGGTAGGTGGCCTGCAACCGGACGGGGGTGGTCGGGACGGTCAGGTTGACCTCGCTCAGTTGCGGTAGGATCTGGGCGTTGCCCAAGGCGGCGGTGTCGCCGGTCCAGCGGTCGAAGACCATCCCGGGGGCTGGCGGGTGGGCGATGAGCGTGACGGGGGTGCCGGCCGGGTAAGTGCCGCCGCCGTCACCGCCCTCGACCGTGACCGCGACGGGTGCGCCGGTGCCGAGGGCGAGGACGGAGGACTTCAAGTCGACCAGGACGACGTTGCGGAAGTTGACCGTGCAGGTGAGGCGCTTGAGCCCGGGGGTGGTGGGCCGGAAGGTGATCGTGTTGGTACCCTGGCCGGAGACGATCGTGGCGCCGCCGGCGACGGTCCAGCGGAAGGTGCGGTCGTTGCCTTGGGCGGCGGGGACCGTGGCGGTGACGCTGGTGGCGTTGGCGGCGATGGTGGCCGGGCTGGTGACCCGGCCGGCCGTGTCGGCCGCGATGACCGTGACGTTGGCGGTGGGGGAGAAGGAGGTGCCGTCCGCGCCGATGGTGGCGGCGAGGGTGACGGTGCCCGGATTATCGGCCACGAAGTTCACGGTGGCGCTGCGAGGGTCGCCGACGATGCGCCCGCCGGAGATGCTCCACTGGTAGGAGGCGTTGGCGGCGATGGCGGGATCGACGTTGTTTCCCCCGAGGGTGATGGTGGCGGAGGCACTGGTGCCACTCAGGATACCGGACGGGGCGTTGATCGTCGGGGAGAGGGTGGAATTCTGGGCCCCTCCGCCGGGCGGCACGAAGATCGGGGGCACAATGATCCCGCCGCCGCCCCCTGGGTTGCCCCCACCGCCCGCGCCGCCGCCCCCGGGGAGGGGCGTGGGCCGGACTTGGGCGGAAAGAGGCAGAGCGAGCGCTGCGGCGGCGAGGAGCGCGGCAAGCAGGCGAAAGGGACCGGGGAAACGCGGAGGGGGCAGCATGGCGACGACGGGGAGGGACGCAGGGGCGGGCAACAGGTTACGGCGCGGGCGGGGCGGGGCGAGGAGAACCTGCCGTGGCGGGTTCGGACGGGCGGGCCAGCCAGGCGGCGAGGTCGGCGTCGGTCGCGAGGGTGGCGCCTCCTTGGTAGGCTGGGGCCAGCAGTTCCGCGTAAGCCGGCTCCGCGAAGCGGCGGCAGTGGAGGAGGATGCGGGCGTGGTGTCCCGGGGCGCGGACGAGGCGGCCGAGCGCCTGGTTCACCTTGGTCATTCCGGGGAGTTGGTATACCCGGCGGAACGCGGCGTCGCGGTCGAGGCCGGCGCGAGTGGCCTCGTCCATCCGGGCCTTCTGCACCGGATTGACCTCGGGCAGGGCGGGGCCCGCGACGAGGGCGTGGCGGACGCGTCCGCCGAGGGCGTCGATGCCCTCGGCGAAGCTCGAGCCGAGGATCAGGCCGAGGATGTCCCCGCGGTCGAGGGCGGTGGCGATCCAACCCGCTTGCGCCGCTAGGTCGAGGCCGCGCGGCTGAAGGGCGAGAGGAAGAGCTAGCCCCAGTTCCTCGGCGGCGGTACGCACGGCCTCGGCGTACGCGTAGGAGGGGAAGAAGGCCGCGACGGGGCCGCCGGCGCTCCGGTGCAGCGCGGCGGTGGTGGCGGCGGTGGTCCCGTGGTGGCGGCCGCGTTGCTGGTAACTCGTTTCCACGCGGAGGTCACGGGCGACGTCGTAGGCCCCGTCCCGCCAGGGGGCGTGGGCCGAGAGGAGCCGCGGAGTGGCGGCGTTGCGCTGTTCCTCCTCGCGCAGCAGGGCGGCGGCGTTGGTGAGTTGCCGGAACAGGCGGCGGGTGTCGCGCTTCGTGAGCTCCCCAAGCCGTTCTGGGGCGGGTGCGGGGCTGGCCGCGGGCGCCGGGGCGGGCGGGGTGTCGAGCCCGCAGGCGGTGGCAAAACCTTCGAGCGGGCTGAGGGTAGCGCTGGCGAAGACCACCCCGCCGAAGCCGCGGAGGAGGGTGCCGATCGGCTGGGCGGCGTCGAGGCAGGTGAGGACGAGGCGGCCCTTTTCCGGGCTCCACCAGAGGCGGGGCGGCGCCGCGGGATCCTCCAGCGCCTCGACCAGCGCGGGCGCCTCCCAGAGGGCCGCGCTCGCCGTCGGGCCCAAGGCCGCGAAATCCACCCCGGTGCCGCGCAGCGCGGCGGCGATCTCCCCGAGCAGATGGCGCGCATCGTCCTCGTCGTGGGCGGGGAGCGCGTCCCGCTTGGGCAGGCGGTGCAGGAAATGACACCAGTGCTCCCAGGCGTGAACCAACGCAGCGCCGGGCCGGACGCGGTGGAGTTCCTCGCGCACCGCGAAGGCGTCCGCCGCGGCGCAGGCGTGCGAGAGCGCGTCGGCGGCGCGGGCGGGGAGGTTGTGGGCCTCGTCGATCACGAGCAGGGTGCGGGCCGGGTCGTACCCGGGCTGGCCGCCGAAGAGCCCCCGGCTGCGCGGGGCGAAGACGTAGTTGTAGTCCCCGATCCACACGTCGTGGAAGGCGAGGGCGGTGCGGGTGATCTCGTAGGGGCAGACTCCGGCGTCGCGGCCGGCCGCACGCAGGGCCTCCACGTCGCGCGCGTGGGCCTCGTCGAGGTGGAAGCGCGAGAGGCCGGCGCGCTCCCAGCGGAGGGCGGTGTCGGCGAGGTGCGGGC
>JBILWD010000163.1:0-8300 GCA_044370095.1 Opitutaceae bacterium
GCGCGTCTGGCCCGTGAAGACGTTGGGCGTGGCGGTGCGCGGATCGGAGGGGGTCCACACGCCGGTGTTCGGGGCGAGGGCCTCGCCAGCGGGATCGCGGCGGGCGACGCCGACCCAGTTCTTCAGGCGATCCTTGCGGTACCCGAAGGTGCCGACCAGGCGGTCCTGGAACAGGAAGGCCTGCGCGACGCCCATCCAGGCGCCCGTCTCGCGGTCGGCGTAGCCGATGTTGCCCTGGGCGCGGTTGAACTCGCGCATATAGATATTCGAGACCGCGCCAGTCGCCGGGTCCTGGTAGCGGACGGGGCCAGAGAGGTCCTGCGGGCCGGGGAGGCGGAAGTTGGGGTCATTCAGGACTGAGAGGTTCGGGAGGTAGAAGCGCTGGAAGGCCTGGTTGGCTCCGTTCTCGGGGGTGGGGTTGAAGGCGCCGCCGCTCGTGAGGGTGGGGCCCTTGAGCCAGTACTGCTGGAGGATCTCGCTGCGGGTGCGGATATCGGCCATCTCGCCGAGGCCGGCGAGGCGGAGGCGGGCGAGGTCGCGGAAGGCGCGCTCGTACGAGAGCGTGGCCCGACCCTGGCTCACGGCCGAGCTGCTCGGCCGGTGGTCGGGCGAGACGTCGAAGTAGTACAGCTGGTTGGCCGGCCGGAGCTGGCCCGTGGGGGTGAAGCGGTTGGTGTCGGCGGCGACTCCGTAGTGGTTCCACGTGGCGAGATTATGGGTGTCGCCGCGGTAGAGCTGGCGGTTGAAGGCGAGCTCTAGGTTCAAGTCGCGCGCGAGCTCGCGGGTCACGAACGCGGCGGCGTTCTTCACCCGGAACTGCCCCCGCACCCAGTTGGCCTCGGGCACCGCCTCGGGGTTGCTGCGGCCGAGCGCGAAGTCGTTGGACAGGTTCCCGCCCGTCTGGGACTCGCTGTAGGTGAACTGGCGGTAGTTTTGCGCGAAGGGGAAGCTCGGGCTCACGACCACCCAGTCGCCGCCGGAACGCTCGATCACGCCGGTGACCGCGGTCGCGCCGGTGTCGCGGAAGGGTGTCCCTGGGGTGCCGAGCGTGCCGTTGCCCGGGGTGCCGGGGACGTAGTTGGCGGCGAAGTTATTGAAGAAGGGCTGGCCGGAGGCGTCCCAGGTCGACTTGAGGTCGTTGGCGAAGAACGGGCGCGGGACGAAGCGGTTGATCTCGCCGTGCTCGAACTCGACCCGGACGGTGGTCCGGCGGTCTGGCTGCCACTTGGCGGTGAGGAAGGCGCGGTCTTGGTCGTTGTGGCCGGCGGCGCGCCAGGAGGAATCCCGGCCGCGGAGCAGGGCGGCGCGCACCGCCAGGGTGTTCCGCACGAGCACGCGGTTGGCGTCGAGCACCCAGCGCTCGCCGCCCCACGAGTCGACGCGCGAGGTGAGGGAGTAGGCCGCGCGGTCGGTGCGAGCCTGTTTGGACGCAACGTTGATCCGGCCGGCGGGGGAACCGAACCCGAAGAGGATCGAGTTGGGGCCGCGCGCCACTTCGAGGCTCTCGGTCAGGTAGAGGTCGATCTCGCCCGGGGCAGAGAAGAAATTAAGGCTACGTCCGCCGCCCGGCAGGCCGCGGATGCGGATGGAGCGGGTCGAGTCGTTGTAGCCGTCGCCCACGGGTCCGGCGGCGCGGGCGTCGTCGGTCTCCATTCGCGTGCCCACGCCGTACTCCATCGCGCCCTCGATGCTGGTGGCGGCGATGTCGCGGAGAAACTCGGCGGTCATCGGGCTGATGGCCGCGGCGATGTCGCGGAGGTTAGTGCGGAGGCGGGAGCCGCTGAGCGTGTCTTGGCCGGCGTAGCCGGTATCCTGAGCCGCGGTGACCTCGAACGGGGAGAGGGTGACGGCGGGCGCCGGCGTCGTGGGCGCGGCGGTCTGGGCGGCGAGCGGGAGGGCGACGAGGCCGGCGGCGGCCGCCGCGAGGACGCGGCGGGCGAGGCGGGAGGGAGCAGCGGTGGGGTGGAGGGCGAGGTTCATCGCGGGGAAAGGGGCGGGGCGAAGGAGGGCGGGGGCGGGCGAACGGAGGTGTTAACTGGTGCCCGGGGCGGGGGTCGAACCCGCACGACTTTTCAGTCAGGGGATTTTAAGTCCCCAGTGTCTGCCATTCCACCACCCGGGCGCGGGTAGGGACAAAACCCAAGCCGGGAGGCATACTCCAGCCAATCCTGCTCGCTCGGCCATCCGCGGCTCGAAGTTACCCGACTCGATTTCAGCGGCGCGGCGGAGGGATCCCCGCCCTCACTCCCGCCGTGGCCCCAGCAGTCGGCGGATGGCGCCGCGCAGCCACGCCGGCAGGTTGTGCCACAGGGCATCCAACCAGCGCGGCCGGCCGGGGCCGATCGCCAAAAGCATCCTCCGGGTGAGGCTCGTGCCGAGATTGCGGTGCGCGATGAACGCCACGTCGGTGTAATCCTCTTCGAAGACGTAGCGGGAGAAGCCGAGCTTGGAGAGCCGGCGCATGACCGCCTCCACCTGGTCGCGCCCCCCGAAGCCAAAGACGGGCGCGCAGTGAAATTCCACGGTGATCTGGTCGATGCGGCGCAGGACTTCGGGCGGGCAGTTCTCCAGGATCTCCACCTCGGCGCCCTCAATATCCAACTTCAACAGGTTGAGGCGCCCCAGCCCGAAATGGGCCATGATTTCCGCGAGCGTCCTGGCTTCCACCGCCACGGAGCGCTGGTGGGTGC
Source organism: Opitutaceae bacterium (assembly GCA_044370095.1). GTDB lineage: Bacteria > Verrucomicrobiota > Verrucomicrobiia > Opitutales > Opitutaceae > ER46. The sequence continues at coordinate 2,691 of JBILWD010000163.1, forward strand.
AGCCGAATTGGCTGTGTCCTGGCAGCGGATGCAGGCTGCTGCCCTCGTCGTTGTGCGCGATATTGAAGTTGATCGTGCCTTGCCTCGCCGCCGCGGCGGCGTGGAGCACGGGAAATTCCGCCGCGTTCCGCAGCCGGGCGAAGAGATCCGGGTTCGCCTCGACCAGCCGGGCCTGGCAGCCGAAGCGGGCCTGCATTCCCCGGGCGAAGTCGCCGCGGTTGGCCCCGAGGTCGAGGATCACGGAATCCCGGCTGATCGCTCCGGCCAGGAAGTGATGGCCGCGCACCTTGGCGAACGGGGGGAGGGCGGAAGGAGGCACGGGAACCGGAAGCCAACTAGCATCGTCGGTTCGTGGCAAGGTAAGCGCGCGCGGCCGGGCCGACGATCCGTCGTCAGGCCCACCTCTCCGGCCCGCTGGGCGCCTCCCACTTGGTCCTTGCCGGGTCCGGACCCCCCGCCCACGGTCCGCGCGGTGAAAATCGGATTCCTCGGGGGAAGTTTCGACCCGATCCACTTCGGCCACCTGCTTGCGGCGCAGGACGCGTTTGAGCAACACGGGCTCGATCGGCTGATCCTCGTGCCCGCCGCGCGCGCGCCCCTCAAGCCGAACGACGTCCAGTCCTCCTCTGACGACCGCCTCGCGATGCTCCGCGCCGCGATCGAGTGGGACCGGCGCTTCGAAATCTCCGATTTCGAACTCCAGCGCGGCGGCGTCAGCTACACCATCGACTCCGCCCGCCACTTCCGGACCCTCTATCCGCACGACCGCCTCTTCTGGATCGTCGGCGGGGACCAGCTACCGAAGCTCCAGGCGTGGCGCGACATCGAGCAACTCGCCCAACTCGTCGAATTTATCTTCCTCGAGCGGCCCGGCTACCCCGTCAAGGCCGCCCCAGCCATCCCCGGTCTGCGCCTCCATCGCTGCGACGGGCACCTGCTTGCCATCAGCTCGACGGAGCTACGCGACCGCATCCGCCGCGGGCTTTCCCTGGATTACTTCGTCCCGCACAAGGCGATTGTGTACATTCAAGAACACGGTCTTTATCGAGAAAAACAATGACTTTGAAGCAATCCCCGGCCCTCGAGGTGGTGAAGGCGTGCTGCCGCGCTCTGGATGACAAGAAGGCCGGCGACCTCGCCGTGCTCGATGTGTCGCAGCAGTCCTCCATCACCGACTACCTAGTGGTCGCCTCCGCCACGTCCGAGCCGCACCTCCGCGCACTCGGCATCGAGCTGGAGAAGGTCCTCGATGCCGCGGGCGTGCGCATCGTGGGTTTCGAGCGCGTGCAGGCCAGCGGCTGGCTGGTGGTCGACGCCTTCGACGTGATGTTCCATCTGTTCCTCGCGCCCGTGCGCGAGCGGTACGCACTGGAGCGCCTCTGGCGCGACGCCGTCGAGGTCCCGGTCGGGCCGCTGCTGGGCCTCGCCCCGGCGAAGCCGGCGCGCAAAGCGAAGGCCGCGGGTGGAACCAAGGCGAAGGCCCCCGCGAAGCGTCCCGCCGCCAAAGCCGCGCCCGGGAAGAAGGCCGCGCGGAAACCGGCCGCCGCTGCGGCCAAACCGGCCAAACCGGCCAAATCGGCTAAGGCGGCCAAGGCGGCCAAGGCGGCCAAGCCGCGGAGCTGACGTCGGGGCCGGAGTAGGTGCGGGATTGACCCGCGTTTCCGGGCCTCGCCGCGCTTGGCCGCGCGACGAGGGGGGGCGAGGGTGCGTTCGTCGACGCCGGGGTGGGTGCCCGCGGGGTTCGACCAACCTCCCGCCCAATGTCCCTGCACCCATCCGTTCGTCGTTTTGACTGTCTCGCCGTCCGCCCTTGGCGCCGAGCTCTCCTCGGCTTGCTCTTAGCGCTGCCTGTCGCCGCCAAGGATGAGGCGGAGCGTGAATGGGATCACGTAGCCCGCCTCCGCCGCGAGGCCGGCCGGCCCGCTCGGTCGCGGCCCGTCGACCCAGTGCCCGCCGATCGCGCGGAGGCCGACCGCCGCCGCCGCGTGCAGGAGGACGGCGCCCGCCGTTTCCGCGAGGTTGCCCGCACCGCCCGGGATTTCGCCGCCCGTCACGGATCGCACCCGCGGGCCGTCGATGCCGCCAAGGTCGCGATTCTGGCTGATCTCGAGGGGATCCTGCCCCGGGATGCCCGCCACGCCGCGGACGCGCGTTCCGCCGCCGAGGCCTTCCGGCGCAACCCGCGCCACCCTGCCGCCGCGCGGGCCGAGGTCGCGCTCGCCCTCGAGCAACGCGAGATCAGCCGGCGCACGCTCGGCCGCCCCTGGCACGCGCAACCCGTGCTGGCCGAGGGGATGCTGGACCGCCTGAGGGGGGAATTCGGCGATCGGGCCGAGCTCTGGCAGGCCGGTCTGACCCTCGCGGAGGGTGCGGCGTGCGACGCTGGCCGTGAGGCCGCCCAGCGGGTCTACCAGGCCCCGGGAGCCGCGCCCGGCTTGCGGGCCGCGGCCCGGCAGGTGCTCGAACGCCACGCGCTCGTCCGCCAGCCGCTCGCGCTCACGCTCACGCCCGCCGGGGGCCGCCCGACCGCGCTGGAGCGCCTCGCTCCCGAGCGCACGGTGCTCTGCTTCTACGACGCGGAGCGCCAGCCGCTCGGCCCGCCCGGGTTGCACGCCCTCGCGGAGCGGCCGCCATCTCGGGTGCGCTGGATCTACGTGGCCGTGGGCCGGCCCGCCCCCGTGCCGAAGGGGGCCCGAGCGCGACCGCGACCCAACGGCGTGCTGTGCCTCGAGCCCGCCGGCTGGCGCAGCCCGGTGGTCTCCACCCTGCGGATCAACCAGCTGCCTTACGCCTTCGTCCTCGATGAACGCCAGCGCGTCTCCGGTTACGGGCGAGTCAGTGAAATCCCGGCCCTGCTCGAGGGCATCGGCCGCCCGATCCTGCCGTGAACCGTCTCCCTCCTCTCTCGCCGGCGGCCCGGGCCGCCGGGTTGCTCGGCCTCGCTCTGCTGCTGCCGCGGCCGCTCCTCGCCAACGAGTTGGTCTGGCACGGGCTGATCCCACCCGCGGGCGTCACCGCGGGCGGCGTGGCTGAACTGGTGGCTGACCTCGCCAATGCCGGGGCGGACCCCTGGGGTGAGGCCCACTTCTTGATCGCCCGGGATTTGGCCGGCCAAGCGCTCGCCGTCGCCGATCTCGCGGGCATCGAGCCCGGTCAGCGCGTCCGGCGCACCCTGCGTTTCCCGGCTCCGCCCGTGGGACCGGCGCACAGCGTCATCGTGCAGGCGCTGGAACAGGATGTCGCCTGGTTCGGGGAGCCGCGGCGCGTCACCTTCGCGGTGCAGCCCCGGCCGCCGTACCTCGGGATGCAGCTGTCCGCGACGACCTTCGACGCGCTCGCGCCGGCCCGCCTCAGCACCACCGATGCGGTGACTTCCACCGCGCCCTACCGGCTCCGCGCCAAGGTCATCGACGGATCCCGCTGGGGCTGGCACGCGGCCAACCTCTGGAACCGCAACGGCGAGCCGCTCGATAATCCTCCGCCGCCCGGCGTCTACCCCGAGTGCGTCCTTTATTGGGTGCGTTACCACGGGCTCACCGGCGCCGTGCTCGAGATCGGGCCCGAGCGGCGGACGGCCATCACCGTCGCGGGCGCCGTTTCGCTGGCGAGCCAGTGGTTCCACGCGAGCCAGCCGCCCCGGATCACGTCCACCGAGAATTTTGCCGGCACCCCGTACCGTCTTCTCGCCACCTTTCGTGACGAACTGGGTTTCATCTGGGAGACCTCGCCCGGGTTCAACAACCACGGCCAGCCGCTCACCAACCTGCCACCGCCCGGAACCTACCAGGTCACCCTCCAGTGGCGGCGCTACGATGCCGCCCTCCGACTGACCAGCTCCGGCCCCGCCCGCGAGGTCGGGGTCACGATCACTGACGGTCCCCAGCCCGTCCTCCAGGTGGCGGGGGTGATCGCGGGCGAACCGGTTTGGGACGACGCGCTCGGGGACTGGTCCGCGGAACTCGCTGTGGTGCGGCACGCCTTCAGCGTCCCGGTGCCGGGGGTCCTGCGCGTGCGCGCGACGGCCGGCTCCGGCGGGGAGATGCTCCTCAACGTCCAGGACGCTGCGGGCACGCCCCTGCGTTCCGGCAGCGGGGGCCTCGAGCTCCCGGTCACCCCGGGAACGTACGCCCTTACATTCACAGCCGATCACGAGACGGACTTCGCGGCTGCCGCGGAGTTGTTCCCCTATGCCACCGCCCCGCGGCTCGCGGGGACCGAGGCGGTGAGCGCCCGCGTGAACGTGCCGCTCGCCGTGCCGGCGGTTTCCGCCGCCGGCGCGGCGCCGATTGAGTTTGCGGCTGCGCGCCCCGGTGAACCCAACGGCCTCCCTGCCGGGTTGCGCCTCGATGCCCGGACCGGGGAACTCACCGGGACCCCGAGCACTCCCGGCACGTACCGCGTCTGGGTCACCGCCCGCAATGCCGTGGGCGCGGCCGGCCGCTGGCTTACCGTGACCGTCGTGCCCCGTTATCCGCCGGTCATTGTCTGGCAGGGAATGGAGGGACCCGAATCGGGTGCGTTGCGGCCCGATTGGAACGCGGCGCTCGCCGCACGCCTCGAGGCCCCGGCCGCCGGGCTGGCCCCGCCGAACGGGCGCCTCACTTACTCCGCGGAACGAATCCCGCCGGGTGGTGGGGCCGCAGTCACGCTGGCCGTGCCGGCGGAGTTGCCCGTGACCCTGACGGCGCTTACGGGCGAGATCCGCGTCACTGCGCATTACGCCGGCGATGCGGATTACGAACCGGCGATGCGCACGGTGTCTTTCTTGGTGCCAGACCGCTCACCGCCGCAGCCTCCGGTCGCCGCGGGTTTCCAGGCGAATGCGGTCGGGAGCACGGGCTTCGCGCTCGCTTGGGCGCCCTTCACGGACGGGGCCGGGGCCGCCGGTGGTCGGCCGGGGCAAGGCATCACCTACGAGGTGGAACTCGACCTCGGGGGCCGGCGCGTGACGACGACGGTGCCCGCGGTCTCGTTTAACGGACTGGCGCCGGGATCAACCCATCACGTGCGGGTGCGGGCCCGAGATGCGGCGGGCAACGTCAGCGGCTGGCTGGCGGGCGGGTTCACCGTGGCGCTGCCCCCGGTCGATCCCGAGCCCGGCACCGGCCCGGTCTGGCTCGACGTCAACGGCGACGGGATCCGCGACGAGTTGATCCCGCCCGGTCCGACGTTCGGCTGGTTCGCCGCGGAGGCGCACGAGGATTGGGTGCGCTACACCGAGTGGACGTGGGCGCGCGTGCCGGAGCTGGGGTTGTCGTGGACGGAGGGCTGGAGCCTGTACGTCGGCGGCAGCTGGCAGTTGGTTCCGGATGAGCAGGTCCACGAGGTGCACCTGATCCGGCCCGGATTTCATTTCCTAGCGCGGCCCGGTTACGACTACACCGTGGGCTGGCAGGTCGGGTCGCCGCCGAGCGGGTCGCAACCGCGTCGGATCGCATTCTTCCCGGCGGCGGAGTTTGCCGCGCCCGGGCCCGGCGCGGAATGCGTCACCGCCGAGATGCTAGCGGCGGAATTCTTCCCGGCCGCGGCCCTGAACGCGTTCCCCCCGCATCTGGTGCGTCTCGGGCGTCCGCTGGCCACGGCCGGATGGCGCGGTCTTACGGCGAACCT